>NZ_JANIBK010000012.1 GCF_024505165.1 Methylomonas rivi | reverse complement strand
TCAGAGACTTTATATTTTTTATTGGTAACGACACGTTTGAGAAACTGAAAAGCTTTCAATTAAAAACAAACGATTTAATAATTAGTTGTTCAGGGACTGTTGGAAAAATATCAGTTATCAAAGAAGATGATCCTAAAGGGATTATAAGCCAAGCTTTACTTATACTACGGCCAGATGTTGATAAATTGGAAATAAATTATCTTTATTATTTTTTATCATCAAAACAAGGTTTTGAACTCCTTACACAAGCCTCTCATGGCTCTGTTCAAATAAATATCGCTGAAAGAAAAGTAGTTGAAAAAATTCCATTCTTACTACCATCACTACCAGAACAAAAAGCTATCGCCGCCGTACTCAGCAGCCTTGATGACAAAATAGACCTATTGCACCGGCAAAATAAAACGCTTGAAGCTATGGCGGAAACGTTGTTTCGGCAGTGGTTTATTGAAGAGGCGCAGGAGGATTGGAAGGATGGTGTTATATCGGATTTAGTTGAATTTAACCCCCCAAGAAAATTGGCAAAAGGAACCATAGCGCCCTATTTTGAGATGGCTTCGCTGAGCACTACCACATTTAATCCAGATGTATGGTATGACCGCGAGTTTTCTTCAGGAACTAAATTTATAAATGGAGACACATTGCTAGCCCGCATTACTCCGTGTTTAGAAAATGGGAAAACAGCCTATTTAACGATATTAGAAAATAACCAGGTTGGCTGGGGCTCTACCGAATATATCGTTATGCGTTCTAATGAAAATCTACATCCATTTTTCACTTACACACTTGCTCGTAATAGCGATTTTAGAGATTTTGCTGAAGGTTGTTTAGCAGGTTCCAGTGGGCGGCAGCGAGTTGAGATAAGCCATTTGATGGGGTATCCAATTAAAAAACCATCACTTCAAGTAATTGAACAATTTAATGCGGTGGCCGATTCAATTGTGCCGAAGCTACATTCAAATGCAGTTCAAATCCGCACCCTAGAAAGTCTCCGCGACACCCTGTTACCCAAACTGATGAGCGGCGAAGTGCGGGTGAACGTGTGACTTCCAATTGTTTATCCGATTTACATAGTACCGCGTCAGGCTTTTCTCAAATTGCCTGGTTGTACGATAAAAACAAGGGCGATTTTTTTGAAAAGATGCCTGTTTCATTTTATGTCTGGTTTGACGCCAATATGGCGGCGCCTTTAGGCGCTGTTTTGGATTTACTGGAAGATAATTTAAACGATATTGTTTTTGACCATATTAGCCCTAATATTAAATCCATTCTACAAAAAAATGACTTTTTAAAACATTTTGGATTTGATGGCTGCGTTGATATTTATAACACCACTATCCAATATCAAAAAATGAAGCCCGATGACGGGCGTTATTTTCATCAGTATGTTGCCGCACAATTTCTAAACCGTGCCGAATTGCCAACCATGAGTGAAGGTCTGCGTAAAAAAATGACAGAGGCAATGCTGGAATTGTTTGTGAATGCGCAAATCCACAGCGAAACCAAGCACATTTATACTTGCGGCCAGTTTTTTCCCAAGCGGCACACCATTGAATTTTGTATTGCCGATACCGGCATCGGTTTCAAAGAAAAATTTTTCCGCCGCTTCGAGAAGACCATTTCAGCGGTTGATGCGATCCGCTGGGCGGTTCAAGACCGCAATACGACTAAAGTTGGGATTCCGGGCGGAATCGGCTTGGCGTTATTGAGCGAATTCGTCAAACTGAACCAAGGCAAGTTGCAAATTGTCAGTGGCGACGGCTATTACCAGTATGATAGCCAAGGTGAAAAAACCGAAAAACTTACCAAGCCTTTTCCAGGCACAGCGGTAAACGTGGCGTTTCGGACGGATGACAACAGTAATTATGCGTTGGTGAGCGAAACCAACGCGGCAGATTTATTTTAAGAGGCATAGATTGTATGAACCCCATTGTCATTTCGGTATTCAATTTGGTCGGCAGCAGCTTTTGCGTGGAAGCCAAGGATGGTGAAGCGATCTTTCAGGCCATCAGTAAAGCTTTACAACAAGAGCAGGTGGTAGAAATATCGTTTCAGAATGTGGAAATGCTGACGTCGGCTTTTTTAAATACCGCTATTGGCCAGCTTTATCGGGATTTTTCCGAAGAACAGGTACGCGCATCGGTTAAGGTCACTGAGATGGCTGATGCCGATAAGGCGTTGTTGCGGCGCGTGATTGAAACCGCAAAGCTGTATTACAAAGATCCCACTTGGCTGGAAGAATCAGTAAAACAGATCATGGGGGAAGAGGAATGAGTTTAAGGATTACCCCGGCAAACATTGGGGCTGTACAAGGAAGACCGTTATTTTTTGATACCAATGTGTTGTTGTATTTGTTCGGTAGTACGTCTTCAACATGGGCAAACACTTACTCATCGGTTTTCAGTCAATGTCTAAAAATGGGTAACGATCTGTGCGTGGATGTAACTGTATTGTCTGAGTTTATAAACCGTTTTCTACGCATAGAATACGAAAATTATTTAAGAACCAAGGGATTGAATAAACAACAAGTCAACTTCAAAAGCTTCCGTTCCGAACCGGAAGGTACTCAAGCATCGCAAGATGTGGAAACTATAGTCAAAGGCAGAATATTAAATAAATTCGCTCTGGTTGGTAAATTGTTTGACGTTGCAGATATTAACGCAATTAGTTTGGTTAATAGCGATTTTAACGATGAACTTATTGTTCAAACCTGTCAGCAGCATCAGTGTGTGTTAGTCACCAACGATGCGGATTTTTCAGGCGCCAATGTTGATATTCTCACTGCAAACAACAAATTAAAATAAACCCTTTAGGTTGGATGAAATGTGAACTTTGATCCGAATATTCGTCATAGAAAATTAATACGATTGAAGGGGTATGATTACTCAAAGGCTGGTCTGTTCTTTATTACTATTTGTTGTCATGAGCGTGTACCATTATTTGGGGTTATCGTAAATGGAAAAATGATTTTGAATAATGCGGGGCGATTAGCCTATATGGAATGGCAAAAAACCCAAGAGTTGCGAGCCAATATCGTTTTGCATGATTTTGTCATCATGCCCAATCATTTCCACGCCATCGTTGAAATTGTAGGGGCGCATTGCATGCGCCCTGATTCATCAGATATTGAACAAACAGAACAAGGGCGCGTGCAACGCGCCCCTACCGTTGGTGACGTGATTCGCGGATATAAATCAGCGGTGACCAAAAGCTTACGAAATTTGCAAGGCTCCCCCAATAGTAAAATTTGGCAGCGTAATTATTACGAACACATTATCCGCAATGAGGCAGCTTATTTAAAAATCGCTGACTACATTCAAACCAATCCTCAGCGATGGCTAGAAGATACTTATTATGTGTAAACTCACCGAATCCGCCATTGAAGCATTTGCGCTTGATCTGTTTCAACAGCTTGGCTACAGCTATCTTTATGGCCCTGACATTGCGCCGGATGGTGAACATCAGGAACGACAAGATTACGATGAGGTATTGTTAGTTGGTCGTTTGGAAGCGGCGTTAAAACGGATAAATCCGACTGTATCGCAAGATGTACTACAAGCCGCGTTAAAAGATGTGCAACGCGTCCACTCACCTGATTTGTTGGCGAATAATGAAACTTTCCATCGTTTGTTAACGGAAGGCGTCAAAGTCAGCTATCAGCATGATGGTGCTGAGCGAGGCGGTTTAGTGTCGTTGATAGATTATGCCAATCCCGCCAATAACGATTTTGTCGTCGTCAATCAGTTTACCGTCATTGAGAATCATCAGAACAAGCGCCCGGATTTGCTGTTGTTTGTGAACGGCATACCGCTGGTCATCATTGAGTTAAAAAATGCCACTGACGAAAACGCGACGATTAAATCTGCCTACAAGCAGTTGGAAACTTACAAGCACAGCATTCCCTGTTTATTCACCTCCAACGCGTTGTTGGTCATTACCGATGGCTTGGAAGCGAAAGCCGGTTCCTTGTCGGCGGGTTATTCGCGCTTCATGGCCTGGAAAACTGCGGATGGCAAAGTGGAAGCGTCGCATTTGGTCAGTCAGTTGGAAACGCTGATTAAAGGCATGTTGAACAAAACGACGTTGCTGGATTTAGTGCGTCACTTCATTGTCTTTGAAAAAAGCAAACGCGAAGACCCCGATACCGGCATCATCAGTATTCACACGGTCAAAAAAGTGGCTGCCTATCATCAGTATTACGCAGTGAATGCCGCTGTCGCCTCTACCTTACGCGCTGCGGATATGGGAGAAGCGTTACTGGTTCAGGAAAATCCCGCCAGTTATGGTTTGCCCGGTGTCACGCAACAACCGCGCGGCGATAAAAAAGCCGGTGTGGTGTGGCATACGCAAGGTTCCGGTAAATCATTGTCTATGGTGTTTTACACCGGCAAAATCGTGTTGACGATGGATAATCCAACGGTGCTGGTCATTACCGACCGTAACGATTTGGACGACCAGTTGTTTGATACTTTTGCGTCGTCCAGTCAGTTATTACGACAAGACCCGATACAAGCGGAAAGTCGTCAGCAATTAAAAGAGCTATTGCGGGTCGGTTCCGGTGGCGTGGTGTTTTCCACGATCCAAAAATTCCAGCCTGATGAAGGCAATGTCTACGAGCAGTTATCGGACCGGCGCAATATCGTGGTGATTGCGGATGAAGCGCATCGTACTCAATATGGATTTAGCGCCAAAACCATTGCTGAAAAAGATAAAGACGGTAACGAAATCGGCAGCAAGGTGGTGTATGGCTTTGCCAAGTATTTGCGCGATGCGTTACCGAATGCCACGTATCTGGGTTTTACCGGTACACCAATTGAAAAAACCGATGTGAATACGCCGGCTGTGTTTGGCAACTATGTAGACATTTACGATATTGCTCAGGCGGTTGAAGACGGTTCCACGGTGCGGATTTATTACGAAAGCCGTTTAGCGAAAGTAGGACTGAGCGAGGAAGGCAAAAAGCTGATCGCTGAATTCGATAACGTAGGGGCTGATTGCATCAGCCCAGATGGCATTGATTCCGGAGGCGCATGCAATGCGCCCCTACCAGACATGGAAAAAGCCAAAGCGAAATGGACCAAGATGGAGGCGTTGATAGGCAGCAGTCAACGCATCAAAAATTTGGCTAAGGATATTGTCGGCCACTTTGAAGCACGGCAGGAAGTGTTTGCGGGTAAAGGCATGATCGTTTCCATGTCGCGGCGGATTGCGGCGGAGTTGTATCAAGAAATCATCCTGCTTAAACCGGAATGGCATTCCGATGATTTGAACAAAGGCGTGATTAAAGTCGTCATGACGGCTGCGTCTAGTGATGGCCCCGAATTAGCCAAACATCACACCACCAAACAGCAGCGTAAACAATTAGCAGAACGCATGAAAGACGATGACGATGAATTAAAACTCGTCATCGTTCGCGATATGTGGCTGACAGGCTTTGACGCACCGAGTTTGCACACGCTGTACATAGACAAACCGATGAAAGGCCATAACTTGATGCAAGCGATTGCGCGGGTCAATCGGGTTTATAGAGATAAACCGGGTGGTTTGATTGTTGATTATTTGGGTATCGCCGCTGATCTAAAAGAAGCGCTGTCGTTTTATTCTGATGCCGGCGGTAAAGGCGATCCGACCTTAGCGCAAGAGCAAGCGGTACATCTGATGCTGGAGAAATTGGAAGTGGTTTCCGGCATGTATTTCGGCTTTGCTTACGAGCATTACTTTGATGCGGATACCTCGCAAAAGCTGTCGCTGATACTGGCGGCTGAAGAGCATGTGCTGGGTTTGGATGATGGTCGTAAACGCTATATCAACGAAGTGACTGCGTTATCTCAAGCGTTCGCTATCGCCATTCCGCATGAACAAGCGATGGACGTAAAAGATGAAGTGGCGTTTTTTCAAGCCGTTAAAGCCAGACTGGCCAAGTTTGATGGCACGGGCGAAGGCCTGAGTAACGATGAAATTGAAACCACCATCCGCCAAGTCATAGATCAAGCCTTGGTATCCGAGCACGTGGTCGATATTTTCGATGCGGCAGGCATCAAGAAGCCGGACATATCCATTTTGTCCGATGAGTTTTTGGAAGAGCTGAAAAACCATCAACACAAAAACGTCGCGCTGGAAGTGTTGAAAAAACTGCTGAACGACGAAATTAAAGCCCGCGCCAAAAAGAATTTGATCCAAAGCCGGTCATTGATGGAAATGCTGGAAACCTCCATCAAGAAATATCAGAACAAAATTTTGACCGCTGCCGAGGTTATAGAAGAGCTGATCAAGATCAGTAAGGAAATTGTCGCCTCCGATGACAATGCTAAAAAAATGGGGCTGACGGATTTTGAATATGCCTTTTACACCGCTGTTGCGAATAACGATAGCGCTAGAGAGCTGATGCAACACGACCAATTGCGCGAATTGGCTGTAGTGCTAACGCAAAAAGTGCGCGAGAACGCCTCTATTGACTGGACGATTAAAGAAAGCGTCAGAGCAAAATTAAAGGTCATCATCAGGCGTACATTGCGGTTTTATGGCTATCCGCCGGATATGCAATTACTCGCTACGGAAACCGTGTTGAAGCAGGCGGAGATGATTGCGGGTGAGTTGGCGGCTTAAGCCGATACGACGTTATCCACAAAAACTGTGGATAACACTGTGCTCAACGACGGAATAATTACCGTATCCGGTTGAATTGATTGAGCCAAAATCATCCTGACTGACGATTGGCCAAAAGTACAATCCCTGGCAATAATTTTAATTGATGTCTTTAAATATATCTTCTTCGGCGTAGAAACGGTTTTCGGTAATTTGCTCGGGCGATATCCGGTTCGCCAACAAATCTTCAACATCTTGCACCACTCGCTCTAGGATGCTTAGCGTTTCGCCATGCTGCAAGGAATTTAGCAGCGCATTACCCCAAACCGAAACCTGCTGCGTTGTAATGCGCCGCGTTTCATTGTTTTTGGCCCACTCGGCGGCAATGACCACTCCCAGGTTCCGCAATTTTTCCTTGACCGCCCGTGCCAATAAAGGCTCCTGGAGTTTCCGCGCCACATTGTCGCTCAAAGTAATCCATCCGTTTGGATACAGCTCCCAACCTTGATAAAACCGTTTTACCCAAAGCAAGTATTCGTCCAGGCTTTGCAAATTGGCATTTACCCCATCTTGTTGATAATTCGCGAGAAAAGTCTCATTAGACGGCATTGTATCAGGCCACGAAGAGGTCTTGATTGGGTACTCTGCACAGCCCGACACCAATAGCATCAGCAACCAAAGCAGCTTTCGAATTTGCATGGCAACCCCTCATCACAAAGCAATAAGTGGATGATTCTAGAAAGGCTTTGAGACAGGATGATTAATGTTCGATTACTGTTGGTTTACAAAAATCGGTTATGTACACCCCTATTCATAACGGTATATACGGTATACACTGATAATTCAGTTTCTCGCCAGGAAGTCACGATGAATACCAAGAAACCAAAATCAAAGCAAGCAACCCCTCCGCCCGCCATAATGGAACCGGTCAACTCCGAATCCTTAGTATCGAATGAATCGGAACCGGTTATTGAAGCCGCCGATAGCGGAGCAAACGACTCGATCAAAAAAGGAAAGCACCACAAAACAAAAGTCGTTAGAGACAGCTTTTCATTTCCGGAGAACGATTATCGGAAAATTTCGGAACTCAAAAAAACCTGCTTAACGGCGGGCGTCCACGTCAAGAAAAGCGAGGTGCTTCGGGCCGGGCTGCACGCACTGACTCAATTAGGCATCGATGAGCTCATACAAGCCGTGGAGAAAGTGGAAAAAGTGCAGACGGGGCGACCAAGCGCATCGGTCGATTAATCGGTAAGCGGCCGACTCGGCATGGAATTAAAATTCCAAGACCATTAGATGCCTATTGTTAACTTCGCTCACCGATTTGAAGCCCCAGCGCTCAAAGCGCTTTTTATGCGTGGTGCTTACCAGGCAGCGCCCGTTAGCGAAATTGTCGCGCACCCACTGAATCCGGGTGTATTCCAATTCCGAACCGACGCCTTTGCCTCGATGATCTTTCTCCACGGCCATCATATAAAGTATATGGGTATCCGAAGCCCAATCGGCCGACTTGATACCCCCTACCCCGATCAATGTCCCGTCAACATCATAGGCGCCGTAAAATTTTTTATAGAAAGGCCTGACATCTACCGACCGCACCTCATTGATTAGCCTGCTTTCGTCGTAGCGGTCGGCTTCATTTGGGCAATTGGAAGATAGCAAATTGACCGCATCCGATAGCGCGAGCGAAGAGTTGCCTAAAGTATTTACTGTGTAGTTTTTCATTTATATTCAGTTTTCTTTGCTGTTTAAATATGCCATTAGATCCCCGGCAATACCGATATAACCGGGCAGGCACCGTATCCGCCCCCATAGCGCCAGTCAAATTGATTGGCCGCTGTCACGCTAAATTCATATTCGGATGTTATTAGTTTAGCTTGCGCCCGGCATGCGGTTAACGGCCGGCGAATAAGACTGGCCGGTGTTTTCGCGCCAGCTCCAACAGACAAAAACAATAATAACCATGCCCACGACTAAACCCAAAAACCTCGCGTTGCTATTGTTGGTTTTTATAGCCGCCGCCGTATATTTTTCGGATCAATTAACCCTAGAGACATTCAAAAACAATAAGCTGTTTATCGCCGATTTCATCGCGCAAAACTACGTTTTGTCCGTGATGCTGTTCTTCCTGTCTTGCATTATTTTTGTGAATTCCCCGGTTCCCTTTGCCGCCGCCATCAAAATGCTCAGCGGTTTTTTCTTCGGCTTTTACATGGGCGCCATTTACAATATTGCCGCCACAATCCTGGCTTGCGTGGTGGGATTCGGCATCAGCCGCTATGCGTTCAAGGACCTGTTCGAACGGATGTATTACGAGCGCCTCCAAGCACTTGAATCCGAGATCGAGGAAAACGGTTTTTATTATTTCCTGTCGCTCAGACTGGTGATGGTGGTACCTTATTTTTTAATCAACATACTGGCCGGCATTTCCAGGATTTCCTTTAAAAAATACTTGCTGAGCAGCGCGCTGGGCGTGATGCCGGCGTCGTTCGTCTATGCCAACGGCGGCAACAAGCTGGAACACATTAACTCAATCGACGAACTGTTCAGTCCCGGAATGATTACAGCTATTTTGTTGATTGCGCTGATGTCGCTATCTCCGCTGTTGCTGAAAAAATATCGCTACGCCAAACAGTAATTCCTCTCCCGGATTCGGGACGGCTCAAAACATTTCGAACCTGGCGACATAGCCGAAGTGATCGGACACGACGGGATAAAAATCGTCATTGAAAATGGTATCCATGGACCGGATTCTGAGCGGCTGCCCGTTGCGCTTGAAAATATGGTCGATACGTTTGGGCGGCCCGCATTCCCAGCCGTCTATCCGGCCGCGGTAGCTGGGCTGGTAAAAACGGTGCGGGTGGCATTCGTAAAATTGGTCAACGTATTCGGCGCTACCGACGATATGGTTGTAAGCATGCTCGCCGGCGGGCGCGTTAAAATCGCCGACGATTAAATCCGCCCGGACGCCGAAATGCCGGCGCGACTCGATCAGATGTTTCAGCCGCGGGTATTCCTCGAAAAAGCCGTGGTGGGCCCAGCTCAAGTGCACGTTGGCGATATGCAGCAGGCCGAACCAGGGCACGTCGATGCAGGATACGGTGACATTCCGCGACATGTAATTGTCTTTTCGATGATCGTTGGAAACGTAGGCCGAATAATTGTGCTGCATGGGATAGCGGCTCAGGATGGCCGTGCCCTCCCGCCAGCGGTAAAAACCGATATGGCTCCAGTCTTGATGGATGTGATACCAGCGTCCCCAATGGCGCAATTTATTGCAAATTCTAAACGCCATGTTGGAAGGCGACTCGCCATAGGGATGGGTTATCGGGTCGTGCATATACTCGCCCACTTCCTGAAAACAGATCACGTCGATATTCAAGCGGGCAATGGCCTCGGCAATGATATGCACCTCGCGCTCGTGGTGGTGCATGGTCTCGAAACAGCAATGCCGGGGGTGTTGTTGGTAGGTATGCAGATTTAATGTCAGTAGAGACAGTTCCATATATATCGCAATAAATTCTTGACACCTGGCGCGTTTAAAGGCGGTTCCCATGCCGCGATCAAGGGTTATGAAGCGGAACGCCAATCCTAACCGGCGAGTATGACATTTCGATGAAGACAGCCCGACGACCGTTAAGTCCAACCGATCGGCAGGATTGGCAGGATTGCAAAAGTAAAAAATGGGCGCGCAATCCGCCGGTCTCGTAGCGCGAAGGGCAAAAAAAATCCGGCTAAAAGCCGGATTACGAGGAAGAAAAATGAATGTGCTTCTCAGCACATCTCTAAGAGCGGACCTAATGCAAAAAGTTCAGATATCTCATTAAGCAAGGAGCACCCTACGCCAACCCAACATTTCGGCTTTTACGACTGGCTCGGTAGAAGATGCTTTTTAGTTTTCATGGGGCCGATCAAGATTACAAGGTGTCGTTAACGGCGCGGAAACACGCTGCAACTTTGGCTCCCATTTATCATCCAAGCTTTCGGCTTCGGCGCCATTGCGGCCGAAAGCGCCTCCGGTTTTGCGCGAACCCGGCCGGGCGGGACGGCATTGATTCCGGTTCCGAAATACGCCAAAACCAGCTAAAATCCCGTCCTTAAGTTTAGATAGCGGAGTGATAGGTGAGCATTTTAACGATTCTGGAGTTTCCCGATAAACGGTTGCGTACCGTGGCCGAGGAAGTCAACCAAGTCGACGACAACATCAAAACCCTGGTCGACGACATGCTGGAAACCATGTATGCCGCCAAAGGGGTAGGCTTGGCCGCCACTCAGGTCAATGTGCATAAGCGGGTTATTGTCATGGACATCAGCGAAGACAAGGACGAGCCCATCTGCCTGATCAACCCGAAAATCATAGCCCAAGATGGCGTGGAAGAATCCGAGGAAGGCTGCTTGTCCGTGCCCGGCTTTTTCGAAAAAGTCAGCCGCGCCGAACACATCAAGGTACAAGCCTTAAACCGCGACGGCGAAAACTTCGAACTGGAAGCCCGCGATCTGCTGGCGGTTTGCATCCAGCATGAAATGGACCATCTACTGGGCAAACTGTTCGTGGATTATTTGTCGGCTTTCAAGCGTAACCGCATCAAGGCCAAGCTGGACAAAATTCATAAACAGCAAGGCCACTAAGGACCCGCATGAGAATCGTTTTCGCCGGCACGCCGGATTTTGCCGTGCCCACCTTGCAAGCCGTCATAAACTCAAACCACGAGGTGTGCGCGGTCTACACCCAACCCGACCGGCCGGCCGGCCGCGGCCGCAAACTGACGGCCAGCCCGGTCAAGCAACTGGCTCAAACCCACGGCATTCCGGTCTATCAACCGGAAAACTTCAAACAACCGGAAACCCTGGCCGAATTAGCCGCGCTGAATGCCGATTTAATGGTAGTCGTTGCCTACGGCCTGATTTTGCCGCAAACCGTAATCGATACCCCCCGTTTGGGCTGCATCAACGTGCACGGTTCGCTGCTACCGCGCTGGCGGGGTGCCGCGCCGATTCACCGGGCTCTGATGGCCGGCGACGACAAGACCGGCATCACCATCATGAAAGTGGTGAAAAAACTCGATGCCGGCGACATGCTGCTGAAAGCGGAATGCCCTATCGGCGCTAGCGACACCTCATGCAGCCTGCATGACAAACTCGCGCAAATGGGGGCCGAGGCGTTGGTCGAAGTGCTCGACAGGTATCAACAAGGCACGGTGAATGCGGAACCTCAGGACGAAACCCTGGTGACGTATGCGCACAAACTGGAAAAACCCGAAGCCGTGCTGGACTGGGCGGATACCGCCGTCCAGCTGGATCGCAAAATTCGCGGCCTGAATGCCTGGCCGGTGGCGCAAACCCTGTTTAAAGGCGACGTGCTGCGGGTCTGGCTTAGCGCTTTAACCGATAAAAGCAGCGACTTGCCGCCCGGCACCCTAACTTGCGCCGATCATCATCTGGATGTGGCAACCGGCGACGGCGTGCTGCGCCTGTTGGAAGTACAGCTACCCGGCGGCAAACGCATTGCCGGCAAGGACTTTCTAAACGCGCATGCCGCCGACGGCGCGCGCTTGGGATCATGAATTTACGCGGCTGCGCGGCGCAAATTTTGTCGCGGGTGATTAGCGACGGCCATTCCCTGACCGCGGCGCTGGATAGCCAGCTGCCGAAACTGAAGGACCATCAGGATCGGGCCTTCGTACAGGCCATGTGTTACGGGGTGATAAGGCATTACTTTGCGCTGGACTGCCTGCTCGGGCAATTAATGGAAAAGTCTTTAAAAGCCAAGGACGGCGATATCAAGGCCTTGCTGCTGGTCGGCCTTTATCAGCTGCAACACATGCGGGTCAAACCGCATGCCGCCGTATCCGAAACCGTCGCCGCCACCAAGCACAAACCCTGGTCCAAGGGCTTGGTCAACGCCGTTCTGAGACGCTATTTGCGCGATGCCGAAACGCTTGGCGCGAAATGTGCCTCCGACCGACAAGCCGAACTCAACCACCCCCATTGGCTGATCAAACAACTGCAAACTAATTGGCCGGACCACTACCGGCACATTTTAACCGCCAACGACCTGCCGCCGCCGATGGCCCTGCGGGTCAATGTGCGCCAAAACAGCCGCGAAGACTATCTGCAGCTGCTTAATCTGCAAGGCATAAGCGCGCAACCGGTTGCCCAGTGCCCGACGGCATTGATACTGGACGAAGCGTTGAATGTCGATCAATTGCCCGGCTTCAGCGAAGGCCGGGTTTCGGTACAGGACGTGGCCGCCCAGTTGGCCGCCGGCTTGCTGGATGCCCAAGCCGGCGATAGAGTGCTGGATATATGCGCGGCGCCGGGCGGTAAAACCGCCGCCATTCTGGAACGCCAGTCCGGCTTGCAATCCCTGCTGGCCTTGGACATAGACGCCAACCGCCTGCAACGCGTCAGCGACAATTTGCAGCGTTTGCACCTGCGGGCCGATACGCTGGCGGCCGATGCCGCCGATCCGCAAAGCTGGGCCGCCGGCCGCCAATTCGAGCGGATTTTATTGGATGCACCCTGCTCCGGCTTCGGCGTAATCCGCCGCCACCCGGACATCAAACTATTACGCCGGGAATCCGATATTGCCGCCTTGCAGGCCTTGCAGGCCAAAATCCTTGAGGCAAGCTGGGAACTGTTGGCGCCGGGCGGCACATTGCTGTACGCCACCTGCTCGGTGTTAAAACAAGAAAACGAACAGCAAATCGGCGATTTTTTAAACCGGCATCCCGACGCCACGGAACTGACTATCGAAGCCGCTTGGGGCATGCTGCGCCCGCATGGCCGGCAAATCCTTACCGGCGACTTACAAATGGACGGTTTTTATTATGCCAAGCTTGGCAAAGCCGTTTAGCATCGGGCTGATTTTGTGTCTGAGCCTCTGGCCGTTTTTAACTGCAGCCGATCCTTATACAGCAATCATCCGTCAGGCCGGCCTGATCGAAACCGGCCCCAACAACCTGCAGATTCAGGCCCGTATCGATTACCGGCTCAGCCCGACCGCCAAGGAAGCCCTGCATAAAGGCGTGCCGCTGACCTGGATAGTAGCGATACAAATCCGTAAGGCGGGCCGTATCCTGGACACCACCCTGTACAGCCAGGAACGCCCTTACCGCATTCGGTTTCATGCTTTATTAAACCAATACGAAGTGGCGACCCGGGACAACGAAGGCGAAATGTTTTTAACCCTCAATGCCGCCTTGAACTTTATGTCCAACCTGCATGACAGCCAGCCCTTGGCCGCCGATTTAATACAACCGGGCCAGCGTTATTATCTGGCCGTCAAATGCCGGTTCGACCGCGAATCGCTGCCGGTTCCGCTACGGCCGTTTGCTTATCTGGACACCCAATGGTTTCTCTCCAGCGACTGGACACTATGGCCTATTCAAAAATAAAACTGCCGGCTAGCGCCTCCATCCTGATCCTGTTCGGCTTCATCCTGCTATCGTTGCAGCTGATGAGCAGTTCCACCCAGGAGTCGTCCGAACTCAGCGAGATGCACTCCTGGTTGCTGGTCATCAATACCTTGGGGTCCATAACCTTGTTAATCCTGGTGGTGGTCAACGCTTACTCGCTGGTGCGCGAGCTGAAGAAAAAGGAAGCCGGTTCGCGGCTGACCACCCGCATGGTGTCCTTGTTTGTGTTGCTGGCCCTGGCACCGGCGGCGATTGTGTTTTATTTCTCCGTGCAGTTTCTGCATCAAGGCATAGACAGCTGGTTTAACGTGGAAATCGACCGCGCCATGGACGATGCGCTGGAGCTGAGCCAATCCTCGCTGGCGCAACGCATGAACTGGCACATCAAACAAACCCGGCAAATCGCCGCGCAGCTGGAAGACAAGTCGGACACCCTGATTGCCCTGGAAATCGGCTCGCTGTGGGCGGATTCCGGCGCGCTGGAAATCGCCGCGTTTTCCAGCCAGGGCCGTATTCTGGCCTCCAGCAGCACCAATCCCAGCGATATTCTGCCCCATCTGCCGGACGAACAAATCTGGCTGCAGTTGCGGCAAAACAAGGAATATTTTGCCTTCGACCCCGGCGATAACGACGAAATGCTGGTGCGCATCATTTTGCCGATAGACCGCGACCAAAGGCGCTTTTTACAAGTGCTGTACCCTATCCCGGTGCGGGTGACCGATTTGGCCGACTCCATCGAATTCGCCTTTATCCGCTACCAGGAAATGACCTTCCTGCGCGATTCCCTGAAAACCAGCTTCTCGCTGATTCTGCTGCTGGTATTGCTGTTGAGCCTGTTGGCCGCCATCTGGGTGGCGTTCATCAGCATCCGCAATATCGTGGCTCCGGTCAAGGAACTGGTAAAAGGCACCCAGGCGGTTGCGGACGGCGATTACCAACAACAACTGCCGGTGATGAGCCAGGACGATTTGGGTTTTTTGGTGGAATCCTTCAACCAGATGACCAAGCGCATCGCCCGCTCCCGCGACGAAACCCGGGCCGCCGGCCTGGAAGTGGAAAACCAGCGCGCCTACCTGGAAACCATACTCGCCAATCTGACCGCCGGCGTCATCAGTTTCGACGCCTCCTTCCATATCCGCACCGCCAATCAGGCCGCTTACCGGATTTTGCACATTCCGGTCAGCCATTTCGTCAGCCAAACCCTCTCCAACCTGGCCGGCAAACACAGCGAACTGGCCGAAGTGCTGGAAGCGATTCAGCAATTATTGGAAAAGGCCGACGACATCTGGGAACAGCGCATCGTCTTTCTCGGCCCCAACGGCCGCCAGGAACTGCTCTGCCGCGGCACCCCCCTGTTTTTGCAGGACGGCAGCCGCATGGGCGCGGTGGTAGTATTCGACGACGTCACCGACCTGATCCAGGCGCAGAAAAATGCCGCCTGGGGCGAAGTGGCGCGCCGGCTGGCGCATGAAATCAAAAACCCGTTGACGCCGATCCAGCTTTCAGCCGAGCGTCTGCAGCACAAACTATCCAAGGAGCTCCCGGAAAACTCCCAGGACTTCCTGCAGCGCGGCACCCGCACCATCGTCCAGCAGGTGGAAGCCATGAAACGCATGGTGGACGACTTTTCCGAATATGCCCGCCCTTCCAAAAAACAGGTCGAAAAAATCAATCTGATCGATTTGATTCAGGAAATATTGGCCCTGTATTTACACTCCGGCATACTCTTCACCACCTCGTTTTCCTCGCGCGGCGTCATCGTCGAGGCCGATCCGGTCAGTATTCGCCAAGTCTTGCACAACCTGATCAAAAACGCCCAGGAAGCCACCGCCGGCCCGTGCCGTATCGATATTAAAATCAATAAAGCGGTGCGCAACAATGCCGAATACGCGGAACTGTGCATTTACGACAACGGCAGCGGCTTGCACGCCGACCAAATCGAAACCATTTTCGAACCCTATGTCACCAGCAAAGCCAAGGGTACCGGACTGGGTCTGGCGATCGTCAAAAAAATCGTCGAAGAACATGGCGGGGTGATTTGGGTGGATACGTCATATAATGGCGGCGCTGGCTTTGTAATCCAGCTACCGGTCTTTGAATTTGGAAACAGTGAATGAGCAAACAAGCCCCTTACATTTTGGTTGTCGACGATGAACAGGACATTCGTCAATTGGTTTCGGAAATTCTGGAGGACGAAGGCTATGAAGTGGCGATGGCCGAAAATGCCGCCGAAGCCAAATTGCTTAAAAACCAGCGCCCGCCCAATTTGATCCTGCTGGACATCTGGATGCCGGACTGCGACGGCATCACGCTGCTGCGGGAATGGGTCGCCGAAGACGACCAGCTATGCCCTGTCATCATGATGTCCGGCCACGGTTCGGTGGAGTCCGCCGTGGAAGCCACCCGGCTGGGCGCCTACGACTTTCTGGAAAAACCGCTGTCGCTGGCCAAACTGCTGCTGATCGTCGAACGGGCGTTGGAAACCAGCTCGTTGCAGCGCGAAAACGCCGGACTGAAACAACAACTAATGATAGGCGTCGACCCGGTCGGCAAAAGCGCCGTGGTGGAACGCACCAAGGATAAGGTCAAACGCTTGGCCTTGCACGACACCCGGGTACTGTTCGTCGGCGAAGCCGGCGTCGGCAAGGAAATGTTCGCCCGCTACCTGCACAACAATAGCCCCCGCCGCGACGGCTCTTTTATCGACGTGTCGGTCGGCAGCATTTCGCCGGAAAATGCCGCCGTGGAATTTTTCGGCCGGGAAGATAACGGCCGGGTGTATCGCGGTTTATTGGAGCAGGCCCACCGCGGCACGCTGTTTTTAGGCGAAATCGGCGGCATGGACCCGGAAACCCAGGCCCGCCTGCTCAGCGCGCTGGAATCCAGCTCTTTTCTGCGCGTCGGCGGCAGCCAGGCCGTCCGCGTCGACGTGCGTGTCGTCGCCTCGACCCGCATGGCGCTGGACGAAGAAGTTAACCATGGCCGCTTCCGCCAGGATTTATACTATTTATTGAACGAAGTCACGCTGGAGGTCCACCCCTTGCGCGACCACAGCGAGGATGTACCCAGCCTGCTGAATTTTTACGTCGACCATTTCGTGGTGCACGAAAAACTGCCGTTCCGGCGTTTTTCGATGGCGGCGCAAAACTATTTGCGCAACTACAGTTGGCCGGGCAACGTGCGGGAGCTGCGTAACCTGGTGCAGCGCCTGATGATATTGGGCGCCGGGGACGACATCGAACTGGATGAAGTCAAAACCGCGCTGGGCTCCATCGCCGAACAACCCAAGCTGGGCAATAACGTGCCGGAATTTTTCAACCTGCCGTTAAAAGAAGCCCGCGACCATTTCGAAAAATCCTACCTGGAATATCATTTCGAAAAAAACGGCGGCAGCGTCGCCAAACTGGCCGCCGCCATAGGCATGGAACGCACGCATTTGTACCGGAAACTGCATTCCCTGAAAATTAAACTCTAAAACGACTTGAAGTTAACGCCCTCTTTAAGTAAAATCCCCGTTCTTTATACATAGCCTTAACAGAATTAAGAAGCAAAGATGAAAACATTTAGTGCAAAGCCCGCAGAAGTTAAGCGCGATTGGTACGTGATTGATGCAGAAGGAAAGACACTAGGTCGCCTTGCTACTGAAATTGCACGACGTCTTCGCGGCAAACATAAACCCGAATTCACCCCGCATGTCGACACAGGCGATTACATCATCGTCATTAATGCCGAGAAAGTGGGCGTCACCGGCAACAAGGAAACAGACAAAATGTACTACCGCCATACCGGTTATGTCGGCAACATGAAGTCAGCCTCCTTGGGCAAGCTGAGACAAACTTTCCCCGATCGCATCATCAGCACCGCCGTGCAAGGCATGCTGCCTAAAAATCCGTTAGGCCGCGCCATGTTCAAAAAATTAAAAATTTACGCAGGTTCTGAGCACAATCATCAGTCTCAACAACCTAAAGTACTCGACTTTTAAGCAGGTAGATAGTTTATGGCAGCTCAATACTACGGAACAGGTCGTCGCAAAAGCGCGGTGGCTCGCGTTTACGCCACCATCGGCTCAGGAAAATTCACCATCAACAAACTTCCTGTTGACCAATATTTCGGTCGTAAAACCGACGAAATGATCGCCAAACAACCTTTGGAATTGCTGGCAAAATCCGGCGATTTCGATATCAACATCATCGTCAGCGGCGGCGGCCCATCCGGCCAAGCCGGCGCTATCCGCCACGGCCTGACCCGCGCGCTGATGTGTTTCGACGAAGGTTTAAGACCCACTTTGAGAAAAGCCGGTTACGTTACCCGCGATGCCCGCGAAGTCGAACGTAAAAAAGTCGGTTTGCACAAAGCCAGAAAACGTCCACAATACTCAAAACGTTAATCGTTTTCGGGTTGGACAAAAAAGCCGCTGCCAAGCGGCTTTTTTTTGCCCATCGATTTTTCGGACACTACACCGCACAACTCGACAAACGCCCCGCACCGCTAAGAGGTTGGCTAGCGAGCGGCCTTGGCCGAATCTGTCTCGCCCTGCCGTCCATCTCCCATCGCCGCGGCGCCATACGTCCGGCAGCATCCTCACACGGCATCCCCCAAATGCGCGCCCTAAACCATCGCTCCAACAAAAACCAATCGACATCGACTAATTTTCATGCCCTTTAAACGTTTACACGGTCAGTTGGCTGGCAGACTTTGCGAAAGGTTAAGTTAATCCGTGCCGCCGAAATCCCCCGGTCTTGCGGTACGCTATGCTGCCATTGGCTTTGAAATGCCGGCCGCATCAATAACAGGCTACCGGTGGGCAAAACCAGGCGGCCGGTTTCCCCACTGATTTTATGCCTAAATGCCAAAGGCCTGGCCGCTCCGAAGCTCAACGAGGCAATCAACGGCGACTCGCCTAATTCAGGCTCGTTGTCGGCGTGCCAGCCGACAAAATCATCGCCATCGCGGTAGAAATTAACCAACACTGAATTAAAACGATAGGCCAAGCGGCTTTCCACTTCGGCCCGAATGGCCAGCAACGATGCCGTCCAGGGCCGGGTCACCAACAGATTGTTGCTGTAGCTGTAGCGAATTCCGGCGTCGGCGTGCCAGGTTTGCAAGCGCGGCAACACGAACTGCCGTCCTCCAAACGTATAACGGTTATCCGGCCAAGGGTGCCGCCGCAGAAAATAGGCTAAAAACCGACTGCGGTCTTCGGCATCGTAAAAGTTTTCGATCAACTCCAGCTCGGGACAAACCGTCATGTCGCAATACCTTTATTGGTTGCTATTGGCGTTGATGTGCGCGGCCAGGGCGCTATCCATGGTGGATACATGCAATTGAAACCACTGCGGCAAACGCTCCCGGACAAAGGAACGCCCAAAGGCCAGCATGCCTTTGTCGACCCTGCTTTTGAACTGTTTGAATTCGCCCAATACCCTTAGGTGTTCGCCGGTGTGTTCGGTTTCGGCCGGAAAGCAGTTGTCCCGCATCAATTGATCTTCCATGGCAAAGTGTTGCGCGGTATGTTCGAACAGATGCCGGAATAAACCGGGAAACTCGGCGTTACTGGCGGCATCCAGTTGATTGAGCAGCGACACAAAGCACTCGTGGTCGCTATCGATGGCCGAATTAACCACCCGCCTGAAGGCGCCGGGATCGATTAATGTCATATTGCAAACCTCTGGTTATTTTGTCCGATTTTAAGGCAAGCGATAGCCTTCTTCCATCAATACCCGCTTGACCGCCTGCCGCGAACACATTAAGCGATAATGCGCCAGGCAATTGTCCGGCAAGGCAATATTGGATTTATCGGCCCAAAACTCCACATAAAACAAGGCTGCATCGGCTATGCTGAAAGCGCCCACCGCATAGCCTTGGGCCGGCAGCCGGCTGTCCACAATATCGAAGCCCTGCCGCACGATGTTTAAACCTTGGGTTTTAACCGCCTCAAAATCATCGGGATTGGAGCTGAACTTCTCGGTGGTAAATAGCCGGGCAAAGCCTTGGCCATGCAGGGTGCCGACCGCATAGTCGATTAATTCCAGCACCCGGCTATCGCCCTCGACATCGCCGGGCAACAAGTGGGCCCTGGGGTAACTGCGCGCCAACCAGTAGGCGATGGCGGCAAACTCGGTCAACGCGCTGCCGTCGTCTCGCACCAGGGTCGGAATGCTGGCCTTGGGGTTGATGGCCAAATATTCCGGCTTATGCTGATCGCCGGCTAATAAGTTTACCAAGTGCACCTCAAAAACCAGTTCCAGCTCTTCCAGCAAAATATGAATGCCGGTCGAACACGAGCCTGGGGTCATATACAGTTTCATGGGCATGCTAGAAAATGGGCGTTGGCGTTTAAGGCGAAGTCCCGCCACAGCACGGCGATCTCGCGTTTGACTTGGTTGATATAATCGTCGCTGGGTTTGTGTTCGTCCGGAAAATTGGACAAGGCACAGGAGGTGCGGTGCTTGTCCACCGCAAACAGCAGAAATTCATCGACAAAACCGTCGAATATCGGCAGTAACCGCCGAGTCAACGCCGACATGCCGCGCTCGACCGCTACTCCGGCGGACTGAAACGGCAAGCTGTGTAAAAAATTTAACGACTGGGTATAAGTATCCGTCAACACCGCCAACACATTGCGCTGAAAACAGCCGTCCCATTGCTGTTTGGAAAGGTCTCGGGCCAGCAATTGCCGATAGTCGGTTTTCATCCGGCTTTTGTGCTGAGCCAGGTAATCTTGAAATTGCTTGAAGCTTTGGCTGTTGATGGGTTCCGGCGGCATATGGACTGTCTCATTCGCAAACTGTGCGATTAAGCATTCAATATTAAGGCCAACTCGACGCCCCACTCCCGGCAACCTGATTATGCCCAGGTATCCGGCTTGTCCGCGCCCCGGAAAACTCGTCGCACAAAAAACATCCGCCTCATTCCGATTGCGCCCATTGTCATAAAGCCTACAAATCAGACAGCCCTGCGCTCCACGCGGCGAATGGCCTTGCGCTTGAACACCAACAGACGATTATTGGCCGGCATCTCATGATCGGCCTGTAATTCCAGACCGATGGCCGCGGCCAAATCGACCACCTCCTCAAAGTGCTTGATACCGCTACGCGGATTTTGCCGATGCAGCCATTGATCGAAACGTTCGTTGCTTTCGCTGGTATAGCTACCCCGGTAATTAAACGGTCCGTAAATACACACGCTAGCCTGCTCGGTTAAATAGTCCGCCAAGCGCGTAAATAACAGTTTTACCTCATCCCAACGCATGATGTGCAGGGTATTGGCCGTAAACAAGGCCTCTATGCTGGTGCAGGGCCAGACGCTATCGGCCACATCCAATTGCAAAGGCGCTTGCAAATTGGCCAGCTTGGCTTCCTGCTGCCACAGGCGAATACCGGCAATATTCTCCAACCGGTCGGTGGGCTGCCAAACCAGGTGCGGTAATTGCTCAGCAAAATAACAGGCATGCTGACCGGTACCGCTGCCGATCTCCCAAACCGTGGCGGGCCGGGTAAATACCTGTTTGAGAGCATCTAAAATGGGTTGCTTATTATTTTCGCAGGCTTGAGAAAAGGGCTTTTGAGTCGTCATGGGCTCTAAATTAATGTTATCTTGCCGATTTGACTGTACTGTTTTTAAGCGTGGAAGTAAAACAAATCCATAGTCTGACCCAGATAGATGCCGGCGACTGGAATCGTCTGGCCGGCGCCGATTATCCGTTTTTGCGCCACGAGTTTTTGTCGGCGTTGGAACAAAGCGGCTCTGTCTGCGCAAAAACCGGCTGGCAGGCGCGGCATTTACTGATCGAAGAGCAAGGCGAGTTGCAGGCCATTCTGCCCTTGTATGAAAAACGGCATTCCTGGGGCGAATATGTGTTCGATCAAGCTTGGGCGGACGCCTATCGGCGGCACGGCCTGGATTACTATCCCAAATGGCTGAGCGCCGTTCCTTTTACGCCCTGCCAGGGTCCGCGCCTGCTGGCGAAGCCGGGCGCCGATACGGCCGAGGTAATGCGCTTGCTGTTGGATTTTATTCGACAAGCCGCCACGGAAAAAGCCATTTCATCCTGGCATTGCCTGTTTCCGGAACCGGCGCAATTAGCGCATCTCGAAGCCCTGGGACTCAGTGTGCGCAGCGGCGTGCAGTTTCAGTGGTTCAACCGCGGCTATGGTGATTTTGCCGATTATCTGCAAACCCTGAGCGCCGGCAAGCGCAAAATGATCAAGCGGGAGCGCCGCCGGGTTACGGAACAAGGCATAGAGATGCTGCGCATCCCCGGTACGGCGATTACCGAGCCGCAATGGCAGGCGTTCTACCAGTTTTACTCGCTAACCTACTTGAAAAGGCACAGCCAGCCTTATTTGACCCCGGCTTTTTTTGAACAGCTTGCCGCCAGCATGCCCGAGCAATGCCTATTGATTTTGGCGGTGAAAGATCGAACTTACGTGGGAGCGGCCCTAAGCTTTGTCGGTACGGACTGTTTATACGGCCGCTATTGGGGCTGTTACGAAGAATATAATGCCCTGCATTTCGAAGCCTGCTACTACCAGGGCCTGGATTACTGCATTGAAAACGGCCTGCAACGTTTCGATTCCGGCGCCCAGGGCGAACACAAGATTTCTCGCGGCTTTGAACCGATTACCACCTATTCGGCGCATTGGATTAAACACCCAGGCTTTGCCGAAGCCGTCGCCGACTTCGTCAAACGCGAACAAATCGGCGTACATCAATATCGGCAAGCGGCCGCCGCTTATCTGCCCTTTAAACAAGAAAAGCGACAAACAGATACGCCTGAAGCCGACCCGCAAAATCGACCTTAAGCCGGGTTTTCTTATTTCTGTAACAGAAAAACAGCGGGCGACTATGCTCAAGTCCGGCTGGACTATGCCGTCCCTTGCCGCCAATCCGCAATCGGTTGCCAACTGGACAGCCAGTTGGGTAATGCCTCCGCCGGCATGGGGCGGGTAATGGCGAAACCTTGCGCATTTTCACATCCCAGAGCCAGCAATTTCAGGCCGTGCTCAATGGATTCGACACCTTCGGCGATAACTTGGCGCCCAAATGTCTGGGTTAGACTGATGATGCCCGTCACTATCGCCAAATCTTCCGCATCGCTCAGCATGTCGATGACAAACGATTTATCGATCTTTAAGATATGGACCGGCAAAACTTTCAAATAGGTCAACGAGGCGTAGCCGGTGCCGAAATCGTCCAAGGCAAAATTAACGCCCAGTTTTTGACAGGCTTGCATCACATTCGATACCCGCTCAATATCCTCCAAAGCCGCCGTTTCCAGTATTTCCAGCTCCAGACAATGGGGGCGCAACTCAGGGTATTGCGCCAATTGCGCGGTCAATTCAGTCACAAAATTTGCCTGCAGCAAATGACGGGGCGCGATATTGATACTGACCGTCAGCATGATCCCCATTTGCTGCCATTCTTGCAGATAATGTAACGCTCGGTTTAGCACCCATTTACCGATGGCCACCTCCAGCTCGGTATCCGAAATCGCCGGCAAAAACGCTGACGGCGGCAACAAGCCACGGCCGGGGTCTTGCCAACGGATCAAGGCTTCGACACCAAACACCCTACCCTGCCGCATATTGATCTTGGGTTGAAAATACAGCACAAATTCATGCTGTTGCAGCGCCTCTTCGATACGGGCAAAGGTTTTCCCTTGCTCCAGCGCCAACCTGTCCAAATGCGGATCGAACAATTGGTAACGATTTTTTCCGCGCTGCTTGGCGACATACATGGCCTGATCGGCGTGCCGGATCAGGGTTTCCGCGTCGGTAAAATCATCCGGATACAGGGTAAAACCTATGCTGGCGGACACCGAAACATGATGACCGGAAAGCACGGTAGCCTCCGCCAACTTGGCTAAAAGCCTATCCAAAACCGCCCGGCATTCCCTGCCATCGTTGATATCCAACAAAACCAGCACAAATTCGTCTCCTCCAATACGCGCCAGAGTGTCCCCCGCCCTCAGACAGCCTTTGATACGCTGGGTGACCTCTATCAATAATTGATCGCCGGTTTCATGGCCGTAGCTGTCATTGATCGGTTTAAAACCATCCAGATCCAGATAGCAAACCGCCATCAAATTTTTCGCGCGTTGGGCGTGCACAATGGCCTGATCGATGCGGTCGGTCAACAAAACCCGGTTCGGCACCCCGGTCAGCGCGTCGAAATGCGCGATGCGCTCCAAGTTGTATTGCTGGTTTTTAAGCAAGGTGATGTCGGCAAAAATACCAATGAAATGATGAATGGCGCCGCTTTCGTCCTTGACGGTGGAAATGGATGTCAGGGCGGCATATATTTCGCCACGCTTATTCCGATTCCAGATTTCACCGCTCCAATGATTCTCGGTGAGCAGGCTGTGCCACATGTTTTTGTAAAAGTCCATCGGCTGCCGGCCCGATTTTAGAACCCGCGGGGTTTGACCGCGAATGTCGTCGAGTTGGTACCCCGTAATACGGGTGAAAGCTCCATTGACGTTGATAATGCGATTTTCGGCATCGGTGATCACAATGCCGTCGTGACTAAAGGCAAAAACGCTCGCCGCCAGACGTAGCGATGCTTCCCGGCTTTGCAGTTCCTTTCGCATCTGCTCGCGCTCCAGTTGGTAACGAATGCGTAGGCGGGCCGTTTCGATGTTGACCGGCTTGATCAAAAAATCCGCGGCGCCCAGCGACAAGCCTTGCACCTCGGCATCCATTTCGTTCAGCGCGGTGACAAAGATGATCGGTATATCGCGCAGAACAGGATTTTGTTTGAACAGCCGGCAGGTTTCATAGCCATCCATATCCGGCATCATCACATCCAGCAGTATCAGATCGGGCGGCGTTTCCTCATTCGCCAATTCCAGCCCCTTGGCGCCGGAGGTGGCTATCTGAATGACATAGTCTTCCTGCAATGCCTGACCCAATAAAGCGATATTGACCGGGGTATCGTCGATTATCAGAATTTTGGGGCGTTCTGTCGCGATGGGATCAACCATCACAAGCCCCCATGAGTTTGCGCAATTGCATGAGTTGACTGTGGGCTTCCTCAAAACGCATGGCGTTTATCAGCGCGCCCAAGGACTCGAACCGGCCGGCGACGGCACTACCCTGCAGCTTTGTTTGCACGATTTTGAATTGATTAATAGCGTTAAACATGTTTTTTTTCAGTAATAGACTTAATTCTTCGATATCGTCTTCAACATCCTCGGGCAGGCGCGAAACCAGCATTTCCGCATCCAAACCGCTTGCGGACCCGCTTTCCATGGTGGCCTCGGCCGAGCCGGACAGGGACGCCGCATCGCTTAGCGGCGGGCTCAGTGGTTGCTCCGCAACGGCGCAAACGATACGAAACCAAAAGCGCGCACCCTGCCCTGCTTGACTTTCCACTCCCGCCTGCCCCCGCATTAATTCCGCAAAACGCAATACCAGAGACAAGCCCAGGCCGGTACCTTCATGGCGCCGATTGGAGCCGCTATCGACCTGATTGAAAGCCTTAAACAGTAGATGTTGTTTGTCCTTGGCAATGCCCAAGCCGGTATCGGTAACGGAAAATTCCAACACGCAGGTATTCTCGCCGCTTTCCACTTCGCCCGCCTCGAGATGAATGGAACCGCACTCGGTGAATTTGATCGCGTTGCTCATTAAATTGGACAGCATTTGTTTTATGCGTAACTTATCCAGCTGATACATTTTCGCCGCCGGCCCCCGCCAAACCGCATCGACACGCAAATCCTTGTGCTGGGCGCTGCCGTAAAACAAGGCCAATACATCATGCAAAAGCTGTTGCGGACTCACCGGGGATACATTCAACTCCAGCCGGTCGGCCTCGATTTTGGCTAAATCCAAAATATCGCTTAACAAGGTCAGCAAGGTATTGCCGGAGGTTAGAATGGTTTTGGCATAATCGCGGCGTTGGTCGTCACTGCAGACGGGGGCGGATAACAACTGCGCCATGCCCAGAATGCCATTGAGCGGCGTGCGGATTTCATGCGACATGGTGGCTAGAAAATTGGATTTGGCTTTATTGGCGCTTTCCGCTTTGCGGGTTTGGATTTTGTTATCCAGGATCAGCGCAATATGCGAGAAAAAAGGCGTCAGATAGTTACGCATTTGCGCGGTTCCCAACAGGTCTGACATTTTCACCGCCCCCAGGAATTTGCCGGCCACCATGAGCGGCATCACCCAGGTGCAGGCCACCGCGGCGATGTTTTCCTTTAATAAGGTATGCTCCAGATCGGTGGACTCTTCAACCAAACCATGATGCTGAAACACATTGGCAATCAAGCTGTCGTCGATGGTTTCCACTAGCCGCCGCTGGCCGCTCAGCAGGTTGGCATAATGAATTTCGTCTTCATCCAGATAATAAATTTCCACATTGGTACCGCCCAAACTGCCGCACAGGGCCGACATCAAGCTTTCCAAAAAACTGTCCACCCCGGCTACCGGATTCAACAGCTCAACCATATGCAACACCAGATAAAGATTGGCCTTTTCTTCCGACAGCTTGCGTACCCGGTTTTCCAGATGGTTAACCCGGTTTTGCAAGGCTTGTACGGCGGCTGAGTCAGTCATGCAGGGCGAGACGTTGAGCAATGGCTTCGCCGACCACATGCTCCAGATGATCCAGGTCGACATCCAGCCATTGCAAGGGCAAGTCGACGAAGCGGGCCGCGCTTTCGGCCGCCTCGGTAAAGTCGCCGTTGCAGGGAGTTCTGAGCGCCAGCATGTATTTGTGGCCGCTGTGAAATATTTCCCGCACCACGCCGACGTTATTGCCGAAGCAGGCGGTGATCATGGGCTGCCAGGTAAGCGCCCAATCTTCCAGCAGAAAATAAGCGCCTTTTTCCAGTTCCCGCATAAAACGTTCGTAGCCCAGCAGCATGACCACGCAATTCTGGCCACGGGTGCGGCAGGTGTGGTGCTGTTCCAGGTAATGTTCCATCAAAGGATGGCAACTGCCGTAAAGTACCACGGTTTTTTCGCCGAGCTTTTCCCGCTCCTCCAAGGCTTGATTGAGTTCGGCCGACAAGCGGTTGAAATAGTTGTGCAGAGCCGAGTCCAGAAAATGGGTATGTAAATTCCAGTGATTTTTCTCGATCAAGCGCTCGACTTCCTTGCGCAGGATGCCGCAACCGATCATGGTTAATGGCGGCGGGTTTTCCGGCTGTAAGGTGATTGTTTTCATGACAGTTGCCCGAATTCAAAGGCGGCATCCAGCATGGCGCGAATATTGGCTTCCGGCACAGCCATGGGCATGACCCCGTTACCGAATAAAAAATGACCGCCGGGTTTGCCGATGTCGATGATTCGGCGCACTTCGGCGCGGGTTTCTTCAGCGCTCCAATGAATCATCTTGATGTCGTCGATGACGCCGCAGGTCAGGCCGCGGCTATTGATTATGCGCTTGGCTTCGGCCAGATCGGCCAGCGGACTGATGTAATGCGAGCGGATGCCCAATTGCGCGAAAACCGGATCGATCACCTCATTGAAAGGCGCCATGCCGCAGTAATACACCACATCCGCAACCCCGCCACGGCTTAAATCCTTTTGCATCCAGGGCATGACGGTATTGGCGATAATTTTTTTACTGACGAAATACGGCGAACCGAAGGGCGTGGAATAGACCAGCACATTGGCGCCGGCGGCACGCAAGGCGGCGAGGTGTTGTTGCACGAAATCCGCGCATTTACGCAACAGTTCATCGCGTAAATCGGTGGGGCCCAACAAAAACAATTCCATCCATTTATCCATCCCCATCAGAATGGCGGGCAAGGTCGTGGAGGCTGTGACATAAGCGCAAATCGGACGAGTGGCGCCCACTTCGTCGCGCAAGATGGCCAAGCAATCGGCAACGGATTGCCAGGCGGGATGTTGCGTGATGTCGCTAGGCACCTCGAAGGTACCGATGTCGTCCCAGTTTCCGATGACAAAATCGGCGACATTGGGAACCCCGTCGTCGGCAAACAAAATCTTTTTACAACCCAGCAATTCCGCTTCCTTGCCGACATATTGCAAACTCCAGACATTGTCGTATCCGTAGCGCTTTTGCATACGTAATTGCGCCTCCGCCACGCAGGCGCCATCGGCAAAATACGCTTTAGGATGCAGATTCATTTCCCGCGCGCCTTGATCGAACAAATTGCAGAAAATCGGAATCCGGGGGGCGGCGGAGCCGGTTACGGCGGCATCCAGAATTTGCAGGGGTGTCATGTCTTGGCCTCGTTAATCAGTCGTACAATGACTTTAGCGGCAGTCACGCCATCCGGGGCCCAGGCATCGGCACCGACTTTTCGGAATAAAGCGGGGTCGAAACGATAAGGGGCACCGCCGACGGCGAGTTTTATCCTGTCTTCCAGGCCGCGCTGTTTTAACAAGGCCCTGACTTTGATACTGCCGTTTTCGCCGGTTGCGGTGTGCACCATCATGGCGGAAATGGCAATCACCTGGGCATCGTTGGCAACGGCGGCCTCCACGAATTGTTCGGCGCCGACGTTGATGCCCAAATCGATCACCTTCACCATCAACGACTTCAAACAACCGCTGACGATACGCTTCCCCAAGGAATGCAGGTCGCCCGAGGCCGCACCGATAACTACCTTACCGATAATTTCAGGCGGCGAGCTGAATTTTTCCAGCATTTTTTCGGTGACATCGGCGGCAATTTGCGCCGTCATAAAATGTTGGGCCAAATTGGAGTCCTGGTCTTTTTCGATCCGCTCCATCATGGATTCAACCGCCGGAATCACCAATTTGAATACCACATCTTCCGGACTCAAACCATCGCGCAAGGCTTGATTGACCACGGCCAACGCCGCCGGCTTGTCCGTCTCGAAAACCGCTTCGTTGTAGGCCTGGATATAGTTTGTCAGAGTCATGACGTCGCCCGCATGGCAAGGGGTTGTAAGCGAAGGTTTTCGATAAAAAGCACTTCGTATTCGCTAATTCCGCCGAGATTGATGACCGTGGCCAGCCGGCGAATTTGGTCGAATTGAGCCATGGCATCCGGGTTTAATAGCAGTTCCTGGCAACCCGCCAAGCTGGCGTGACTGAATCGTTTGATCCTGTCCACGGCCATTTCCGGCAACAAGCCGACCCCCATGGCATGGTCCAAATCGAGATGTTGGCCCAGACTGCCGCATATCCATAAGGTTTGCAGATCGGCAACGGATAAACCCGCCATCGTCAGCAATTGTGCCATGGCGGCCGCAGTGGCTGCCTTGGCGCGTTGAAAAATATCGATGTCGCTCGCAAAAATAGCCGAATGTACGCAATTACTTACAAAACAAAATCCATTTTCGGGCCGCGGTTCGGCAAATCGGCCGGAGGGTTTTAAGTGCTTTTCCCGCAGCAGCAAGGCGATGGCATCGATAAATCCGCTGGCGCAAAAACCGCGCACGGGGCTGTTGCTTATGGTTTCCAGTTGCCAGTGCTGCCGCGCTTTACCGACTTTATAGATTGCACCGGCCTCCGCCGCCAGCCCGTTGCGCATCCCCACGCCTTCAAAGGCCGGGCCGCCGGGTACCGAGGAAACCCAAACGCTTTGCCCATCCCACACGGCAATTTCGGTATTGGTGCCTAAATCCGCCAACAAACAAGGCTCCGCTTGCGCGGTCATGCCGGTTATCAACAGATCGGCCAATAAATCGGAGCCGACAAAACCGGCCAGGGGTTGCTCTATGCCGATATCCGCATGCGGCATGCGCCATTCCCGGCGCCAGGCACTCGGATCATCGGGCTGGAAAACCAGCTTTTGCCGCCAATTCTCCAGTTCATATAAGGCATTACCGTCGCCGCCGCAAATCAGCGCCAGCATCACGCTATTGCCCACTACCCGCACTTGGCCAATCTCGGCAAGAATGGGGGTAATTTCTCCCAGATCGCGGCTTAAAATATCGCGAACGCCGTCAATAACGGCTAGCCGTGCCGTACGGCAAAGGCGTTGCCGGTCTTGCACACTCAGGCGGTTTGCATCCAACCGCGTCAATACATCGGCGCCAAACGCAACTTGGGGGTTGATGCCTATGCGACTGCCGATATGCCGCCCCGTTTGCCGGTGCCATAACGATAAGCGGATATGCGTGGTACCCAAATCGACGGCAAGCCCATACGGATATTGCAGATTGGCGGCAATTTCGACAACTGGGCGCGGTCGCGGCATTTGTTGAAAACTTTTCCACTGCGAGGCCGGTGCGGGGCGTTCAAGATACAACGCACCGGAACCGCGCGCTTTCAATTGGCATGCCAAACGCAAACCGCTTGCCAAATCTCCCGGCAACAGTTTTTGTCGTTCCGCCAGCGTTGCCGGGTTAAACTCGCCGGCTAAAACCTTGATAAGACAGGCGCCGCAACTGCCTAAACCGCCACAAGCGGCGCGGACTCTTAATTCGGTGAGATCGAGCGCGTCACGCACGGAGGTTGCCTCGGAAACGGAAATCCGTATCTCGGCCGTATCGCTGCGTACCGACAAACTATGCAGCGTTTCAACTGGCATCGGCAATGAATCGTTCGGCATATTTTCCTAAACCACCACAAACTTTAACCTTTGCTATGCAACCCATTGACAATGTACCCCCAATACCGGATGAATATTCAAAAGATTGTTTGCGCTTCGCTGCCTCGCACAACAAAATTTACGGCATGATGTCAGACATTGAAGCTATGCAACAGTTGGAAACGACTCATCGCCGAATTTATTTTTGTAATCCATGAATTACCTTTATAACGTCGAATTTTAACCCGGAACACAACCATGGCAGTTGATAACGCGAAACCGGAGCCGCTCGGCACTATCCTGTTGGTAGACGACGACAGTATCAATCTGACCGTGTTTGGACAATGTTTGGCGCCCCGCTATTCGGTGTTGGCGGCAACCTCCGGCGGCAGAGCCCTGGAAATTGCCTGCGCCACTCCTAAACCGGACTTGATTTTATTGGATATCATGATGCCCGAGATGGATGGCTATGAAGTGATGGGCAAACTGAAAGAAAGCCCAGAAACGCGCGATATCCCGGTCATTTTTGTCACGGCCTTGACCTCGGACTTGGACGAGTCGCGCGGATTTGCACTGGGGGCGGTGGATTACATTTATAAACCGTGCAATTTAGCGATTTTGTCGGCCCGGGTCGGCACCCAAATCGAACTCAAGAAGGCCCGCGACAGGCTGCAAGATCAAAATACTTACCTGGAAACCGAACTGGAAAAAAGGCTAAGGGAAAATCAACTGATTCAGCTGGAATTGCTGGAAGCCGAGAAACTCGCGGCAGTCGGCCAACTGGCGGCCGGGGTGGCGCATGAAATCAACAATCCCTTGGGTTTTATCTATTCCAATTTCAATACATTGCAGACCTATAACCGGGATATTTTCGACTTGCTGGATGCTTATGAGCGCTGTGTGGGCGAAACACCGGACGCTGCGGAACTGATGCAAAAAATACAGCACTTAAAGGCGGAAAAGGAACTCGATTTTTTGCGTAACGACATGAACGAGCTGCTGACCGAATCCCGTGACGGCTTGGCGAGGGTACGCGACATCATTCAAAATCTGCAACAATTTGCCGAAGGCAACGATAACGAATGGCAACTGACCGATATCAACAAATGCCTGGACATCACGCTGAGCATCTTTGCAAATGGCCAAAACGCGCATTGTACAATTCACAGGGATTTTGCCGATATTCCCGCCGCTCGCTGCCTGCCGGCTCGACTGAATCAGGTTTTTTTAAGTTTATTGGTCAATGCCTCGCAAGCCATCGACACCGCCGGCGACATCGTTATACGCACAGGCCATGACCGGCAACAGATTTGGGTGGAAATTGCAGACACGGGGCACGGCATTGCGCAGGAACATTTGCCACACATATTCGAACCTTTTTTTACCACCCGCCCGCCGGGCAAAGGCATAGGCTTGGGCTTATCAACCGCGCAAAGTATCGTGCGCGCTCATCACGGCAAAATTGAGGTATGCAGCGAGCCCAACCGGGGTTCTACCTTTACAATCCGCCTGCCCATTCAGCAAGCGGACTAAGCTTTCAGCAGTTTGGCCCTGCTGGGTGAACGAATAATCAATTCCGGAATGGCGGCCAGCGAAAACTCCGCATCGGTGGCGCCTATTTTCACGGCTTCCTTGGGCATGCCGTATACCACGCAACTGGCTTCATCCTGCGCCACGGTCAAGGCACCGGTATCGTGTAATTCTTTCAAGCCGCGCGCACCGTCATCGCCCATTCCCGTCATGATAATACCGATGGCATTTTTACCGGCGGCTTGCGCGGTGGAACGAAATAACACATCCACGGAAGGCCGATGCCGGCTCACCAAGGGGCCATCCTTGATTTCCACCCGATACTGCGCACCACTGCGCCGCAGCAACATATGTTTGCCGCCGGGGGCAATCAGCGCCAACCCGGGTATGACGCGATCATTTTGTTCGGCTTCCTTGACGCTGATTTGCGACAAACTATCCAGCCGCTTGGCAAATGCCGCCGTAAAGGCCTCGGGCATGTGTTGCACGATGACGATTCCCGGCACGATTCTCGGCAGACGGGTTAATACATACTCCAGCGCCTGAGTGCCTCCGGTTGAGGTGCCTATGGCAATCACGCGGTCGGTGGTTTCCGACATGGGTGCCAAACCGGTGGGCATAATCACCGCATCGGCAGTCAGTTTAGGTGTACTTTCCATTTGTTGACTGGAAACACTGGATACTTTCTTAACCCTGGCATGCGAGGCGGCTTTGATGGCATCCGCCAACAGGGTTTTCGAGTCTTGTAAAAAACCCTTCAAATTGAGGGTGGGCTTGGTAATGATGTCGACGGCACCGGCACTCATGGCCTGCATGGTCACTTCCGCGCCTTTCGCTGTCAGCGTGGAGCAAATAACCACCGGCGTCGGCCGTTCCCGCATCAATTTTTTTAAAAAGGTAATGCCGTCCATGCGCGGCATTTCAATATCCAGCACAATCACATCCGGCCAAGCGGTTTCCATGCGTTTCAAGGCAAAAATCGGATCCGGTGCCGAGCCGATAACCTGTATGCCGGGCAATCCATCCAATAATGCGGTCAGCACTTGCCTGACCACGGCGGAATCGTCAACGATAAATACTTTTATATCCGGCATGGTGTGTGTCCTAGGTTGAGTAGCAAAGGGGGATTACCAGAATTCGGCGGTATTTTTGCTTTGTTCGTGTTCCGCGATATGTTGCCAATAACGGCGCTCTTGTTTTTCCAATAAACGATCTTGCGATTCGCCGATCTTTTTGATGTATACGGAATAATCGGTGCCGACAAAGTGCACGTTTCTGCCATGCATACCGCCTAAACTGGAGCTGATTAGCGGAATTTTCTCATTGGCTAAAAACGCTTTAATGAACTCCACGTTGACATCTCCCACGGTTCGTTCATGTTGACTGCCTTCCCGCACTCTCAATACATTGGCACCGCCAAAACATTTGGCGTTCAAATTTGACCGGCTGGCGCCGCGCTTCATCATGCCGTTGATAAGCAATTCCATCGCGTAAATGCCGTACCGCCCCTCTTCGGATTGTATGATGGGTATATGTTGCGAATACTGCCGGTATGCCAACAAGAAATGGTTCATGCCGAAAACCCGGTTAACAGGGTCGAACAGGCAAGCCGCCACGCACGAGCCCAACAGGGTGGAAATCACCTCGGGCTTGGCGCTAACATAATATTCGCCCGGATCGATAATGACCCGCTGCAGGTTTTTAACCGGCAAGGCCTTCATTCCTTGCGATAAATCGAAGGTATGACCATCCGCAGCCCATCCGTCGCCCGATGCAGGCTTTCAGAGTGGCCGACAATAAAATAACCGCCTGGCTTTAAAGCGGCGGCCAAACGCTCCACGACTTGTTTTTTGAAGTCTTGATCGAAATAGATCAGGACATTGCGTAAAAATATCACTTCGAATTGTCCCAGACCGGGCGGCAAGGGCGATTTGAGATTAACCTGCGCAAACCTGACCTTGTTACGGATTTTTTTATCCACTCTAAAGAAACCCGCTTGCGTCCGAACGCCTTTCAGACAGTATTTTTCCAATAAAAAAGGATCCATCTGATCCAGCCTATCCAATGGGTAAACGCCAATACGCGCCACCTCTAAAACCCGGGTACTGAGGTCGGAAGCAAAAATCTCCCAATTGCGCATACCCATATTTTCGGCAAGCACCATGGCCAAGCTATAGGCTTCCTCTCCGGTTGAACTGGCGGCACTCCAGACTCTGAACATATCCCCGCGCCAGGCGGGCAGAATGACATTCCGAAAAAATTCGAAATGTTTGGGTTCTCGAAAAAAGTAAGTTTCATTCGTGGTGAGAATATTCACCATCATTTGAAACTCTTGCGGATAATCGCGATGCGTCAATAAATTGAAGTATTCCCCATAACTGGACAAACCATGGTAGTCCAGCCTTTTAGCCAGCCGGCTCGCCACCATGACCTTTTTTTCGGGGCTTAGCGAAATACCCGCATGATTGTAAATCAAGCGCCGGAAGTCATCGAATTCTTCAGGCGTAATAGTGGAAATACTCAAAAAACCTCTCTAAAAACAAAGAAAAACCGGCATTCCAGTCAATCGATTATATTGAATACTTGCGATACGCTAACATTTTTTAGACCTACTCTATCAATGTATTGAACGCGCGCCGAAAACCATCTACTATCCAGCCATAATCTCAAAATCCTAATGGAATTTTCATGTCTCGCGCAGAGAGTCTGACTATACGGTCAAAAACCAGTTTCCACCTGTTACCGACCTGCTTCGGCTTACTTTGCGGCTTGGTGCCGATGTCAATGACGGGGTTCACCGTCGTTACCGCCATGATAAGCATATTTTTAGGTATTGCCGGCTTCGGCTTGGGCAGCATTTTATGGCATAAACAACAAAATACCTTGCAAACCAATAATCAAGACTGGCAGCGCGATGAAGACGCCAAACTGCGGGATGTACATGCTTATGTCGCTGAACTGGAGCGATTGTTCATTCACGTTGTGCCGATTTTATTGCGTCAGGTTCAAACGTCCCGCAGCCACACGGAGCAGGAAATTACCGTCTTGACCAATCGATTTGCCGTTATGGTTGAGCGTTTGGGCAATATCATTTCCGGCACCGGACATGGCGGGGACGGCCGCAATATCGACAATATTTTTACCGAAAGCCGAACCGCTTTGACAGCCGTTTTGAAAGGTCTGCGTGAAATTCAAAACGTCGAGCATGCCGTGACCGAGGAAGTGCGCAAACTGTCCACGCATACTTATCAATTGGACACCATGGCCAAGGAAGTACGAAAAGTGGCGGAACAAATCAACTTGCTGGCCTTAAATGCGGCGATTGAAGCAGCCAGGGCCGGAGAGAACGGGCGCGGTTTCGCCGTGGTTGCCGATGAGGTGAGAAAATTGGCCGGTTTTTCCTCTTCCACCGGCGAAAAAATCAGTTCGGCCATTGCCGACATTAACGCCGCCATGGCCAGTACCTTAAAAATGTCGGAATTGTCCGGCAGCAGCGAAGACAAAACCATTCACGATGCCGAAGCGAGCATACAGACAGCCTTAGGCGATTTGCAGTCCGCCTTAAATGTGTTCAAAAACGATGCCGATATGCTGAGAGGCAATAGCTCGGAGATTCGCGACGAAATTTATACGGTATTAACGGCATTTCAGTTTCAAGACCGGGTGAGTCAAATGCTGTCGCATGTGGAAAACAATCTGCTCGGTTTACAGACAACCGTTGAGAAAAGCCGGCAAGCGGGCGAACAACGACACGCCAACATGCTGGATGTCGACAAAACCCTGGCGGGCATGGAGTTAAATTACACCATGCCGGAAGAGCATCTGAATCACATTTCATCGAGCGCGGCCAGTCGCGCCGGACTGGGTCAAGATAACGATCTAACCTTTTTTTAAATTTTAAACGGTAAAGAGATACCCATGGCGAAAACCATCATGATAGTCGACGACTCGGCCTCGATACGACAAGTTGTAACCATTGCATTGAAGGGAGCGGGCTACGATGTCGTCGAAGCCTGCGACGGTAAGGACGCATTGAGCAAGCTCACCGGACAAAAGATCAATCTCATCATCACCGATGTCAATATGCCCAACATGGATGGCATAACCTTTGTGCAAGAAGCCAAAAAACTCGCCGCCTATAAATTCACGCCGATGATGATGCTCACCACGGAAACGGCCGGCGATAAAAAACAAGCCGGCAAGGATGCGGGCGCCAAAGCCTGGCTGACCAAGCCTTTTCAGGCGCCAACATTGCTCGATGCGGTAGCCAAATTAGTCTTGCCCTGAGCCACCTTCGCCTAGCGGGAGAAGAACGTGTCCATCGAAATCAAACAGCTCAAAAATGCCGCCGCTCATCTTGCAATCAATGGTGAGATGACGATTTATACCGCGCTGGATCAAAAGACTACCTTTTCCGAATGCCTGGAAAACAACAAAGAACTTCAAATTGATCTATCGGGCGTCTCGGAAATCGATAGCGCCGGCTTGCAATTGTTACTTTTCGTAAAACGGGAAGCCAACGAACGGCATATCAAACTCAGCCTCATTCATCACAGTCAACCCGTGGTAGAAGTGTTTGAATTGCTCAATTTGGGTAATCATTTCGGCGACCCGATTGTGCTATCCGCTAATTGGAAAAAAACATGAGCGAATTCGACTCGGCCTTAAAGATTTTCGCCCAGGAGTCCGAACAGTTATTGCAAGACATGGAAAGTGCTTTGCTAACGCTGGAGTCCGATCCCAATGACAGCGAAACCATCAACAGCCTGTTTCGCGCCATGCACACGATCAAGGGCTCGGCGGGTTTATTCGGCTTCAACCCGATAATCGCTTTCACGCACGAAGCCGAATCGGTGCTGGATAAAGTGCGAAATGGCGAACGTCATATCGACGCCGGGTTGATCTCGGTATTACTGGACAGTAAAGACCACACCACAAAACTGGTCGATCATTGTTTAAACTGCCCCGATGCGCCATTACCCGACGATCTCGCGGCCACCAGTTCGTTACTGATTGAGCGCCTGACCGGAAAGTCTCAAGCTCATACGCTACAATCCAGCGACTCCCTTTCGCCCTTACACAGCGAAGGTGGCGGCGATATTTCGCTGGATGACAGTTGGTTAATCTCCTTGGACTTTAAGACGGATGCACTCCGCAACGGTATGGATCCCTTGTCGTTTCTGCGCTATTTGAAGACGCTGGGGGAAATCAAAGACGTTCTAACCTTCTTTCCGGACATGCCGAAAGACGCCGAAATGGACCCGGAAAGTTGTTACTTACACTTTAAAATTGTTTTTAACAGCGACGCCAGCAAGCAAACCATCGAAGCCGTTTTTGAATTTGCCGCCGACGATTGTGACATCAAGATTTTGCCTCCCAATTCAAAAATCGACACCTATCTACAACTGCTGGATGCGATGGATGAGAATCATGTCAGCCTATTGGGCGATATGCTGGTACAAATCGGCGCCTTGACGCCTAACGATGTCAATCATGCCTTAACCAATCAAGCCCATGCCCGCCAGACAGACATCGAGCCGGTCAAACCTATCGGCGAAATCCTGGTCGAACAACAAGTCGTGCAACAACCCGTGGTCGAGCAGGCGCTAAAAAAGCAGGAACAAACCAAACAAAAAATCGCTACCGAAAGCAATTACATTCGGGTCGATGCCGGCAAACTCGGCCACTTGATAAACTTGGTCGGCGAACTGGTCATATCCAGCGCGGCAATGAACTTGATAGTCGATCGCCATGGCTTAAGCGATGCGGGCGATGTGGCCGCCAGCATGAATAGTCTCGTCAATGCCATACGCGATACCGCACTGGAATTACGCATGGTGCAAATCGGCGAAACCTTTTCCCGTTTTCGCCGGGTGGTGCGCGACGTCAGCAACGAATTAGGCAAGGAGATCGAACTTAAAATTTACGGCGGCGAAACCGAGCTGGACAAAACCGTCGTGGAAAAAATTAACGATCCGTTAACCCACCTGATTCGTAATTCGCTGGACCATGGCATTGAAAGCCCCGAGCAACGTTTGGCCGCCGGCAAACCGGCTCAAGGTAGCGTGCAATTGAACGCTTATCACGAATCCGGCCACATCGTGATTCAAATTGCCGACGATGGCGCCGGACTCAACAGCGAAAAAATCGTCGCCAAAGCCATTGCCAACGGCTTGATCAAACCCGATCACGGCTTAACTCAACAGGAAATTTACAACCTGATATTCGCCGCCGGCCTCAGCACCAAAGAGCAAGCCACCAATTTGTCCGGCCGCGGCGTCGGCATGGATGTCGTCAAAAAAAATATCGAGGCCTTACGCGGATCTGTCAGCATAGACAGCACGCCCGGCGAAGGCACTACCATCAGCATCCAATTGCCTTTAACGCTAGCCATTATCGATGGCTTCATGGTCGGCACCAACGAGACACGTTACATCATTCCATTAAACATGGTCGCCGAATGCATCGAAATGGATTCGCGAGAATGCGAAATCAACGAGGTTGAGCATTACATCAACCTGCGCGGGCATGCCTTACCTTATTTAAGGCTGGGCGATTATTTCCATAGTCCTAAAACCGAAAACGCGAAAAAACGCGAAAGCGTCGTGGTGGTTAAATTCGGCCAGGACAAAGCCGGCTTTGTGGTGGATGCATTGCACGGCGAACATCAAACGGTCATCAAACCGCTTGGAAAAATATTCGAAAAACTCAAATACATTACCGGGGCCACGGTACTGGGCGACGGCAATGTGGCCCTAATTTTAGACGTGCAGGGTTTGATTGAAACGGCGATCAATAAGCGCAAAAAAAATGCCGCACTACCGGCCTGATATTCGTTTACAAAACGCAACGTACTCATATTAAAAAAGGACAATCCGCATGAACATTAACGACCTCAAAATAAAAACCAAAATTCTCGCAGGTGCAATGTTGCTGGTAGCCATTACCATAGGCTTTGGTTTGTTGGCCAAGCTCTATATCGGCAATGTCTCCGGGGCCTTGTTCGGCATTACCGACAACAACGGCAAATCGGTCGAGTACGCAACGGGCGTGGAAAGGATGGCTTTACAAACCATATTGAATCAGCGTGCTTACCGCATCTCCTACAAAGACGAAGATGCACAGAAGGTTGAAGACAATATGAAATCGTTGCTGGAATACCTCGACAAAGTGGATCAGGTGGCCAAACAATACGCGAATACAGAGTTGCTTAATCAATCCAAAATTGCCCGGGAAGGCACGCTGAAATTTGGTGAGAAATTTCGTTTGGTAGTCGCGTCAGTCAAAGCCAATCAAAAAGCCGTTGATGTAATGACAGAAAAAGGCAATATCGTTGCAAGTGCCGCTGACGCTTATTTGAAGAGACAAGTAGGTCGTTATAAAGAAGCCATGGAGAAAAACGCCAATGCCCAGGAACTTGATACATTTGTTCAACGTTATGTCTTGGCTAGCCAAGTTTACATTAAGGCTATGGAGATCATGCGGTCCGAAAAGGAGGAAGTAAATTACAAAAACCGGGTGGCCTGGAAAAAAATGCAGATTTGGCTGCCGGAGCTAATCAATCTCTACGATGATCTGGAGAAAATTGCAGGAACTGCCGAAGGCAAAAAGCTGATTGCTGAAGCCAGAAGTGCAACCCGCGAATACCAAGAAGCGGCACAAAACTGGATTGATAACGATAACGAACTGAATGTTGTCAGAAAGGAGATGCTTGAATTGGGCGATAACGTCATCAAGCAAGCCCAAACCGCAGAGGAAGCGGGTTATGCACAGTTAACCGTTGCCAGAAATCAAGCCGAAACCTTAGTGTCTGAAGCCAACAAAATCATCGTCGGCACCATCATAGCGGCTTTGATCTTAGGCATCATCATTGCCATGTTCCTGGCCAATTTAATTACCGCGCCGATTACGTTGGGGGTTAAATTTGCCAAATCCCTGGCCGAGGGCGACTTGACGGCGAAACTAGAAGTGGAAGGCAAGGATGAAATCGGTCAGTTAGCGCTGGCATTAATCAATATGCGCGACCAACTGAGCCGGGTAGTCGAACAAGTCCGCTCAAATTCGGACACCTTAAGCAGCGCCTCGCAACAAGTCAGCGCCACAGCCCAGGCCATGAGTCAAATGGCGACCGAACAGGCTTCCAGCGTGGAGGAAACCACTTCATCCATTGAGCAACTAAATGCATCGGTGCAACAAAATACCGAAAACGCCCATGTTACCGAGCAAATGGCGACCAAATCGGCCGGAGAAGCCCGTGATGGCGGCGAAGCGGTGAATGAAACGGTTAAAGCCATGAAACACATCGCCAAAAAAATAGGCCAAATTGAGGACATTGCCTATAAAACCAATTTGTTATCATTGAATGCGGCCATTGAGGCGGCTTCCGCCGGCGAACATGGCAAAGGTTTTGCCGTGGTGGCGGCCGAAGTGCGTAAACTGGCGGAAAGCAGCCGGATAACCGCCGAAGAAATCAACGAGTTGGCGACCAACAGTGTCGCAATCGCGGAAAAAGCCGGTCAATTGATCTCCACCGTGGTGCCCAATATCGTCAAAACCTCCGATCTGGTACAGGAGATAAACGCCGCCTCAATCGAACAATCCAGCGGTATCAATCAAATCAACGAAGCCATGCGGCAACTGGATAAAGCCACCCAGCAAAACGCGGCCAGCGCGGAGGAATTGGCCGCTACCGCTGAAGAACTCAATGGTCAGGCAACGCAATTGCAACATGCGGTTGGCTTTTTTAAATTGGATGCCAATAGCACTAAAAATCAAGGATCCGGCGGCAATTTTCGCCCCTCCCGTTCGCCGGCCAAAACCGCTCAGGGCAAGCCTAAAAGCCATGCCGCAAGCATCGACAACTCATTGGATTTTGACGATTCCGACTTTGAGCGTTTTTAATTCTTGAGGAACAGACCATGAGCAACCTGATTCGAAAAGAGACGGGCGGTAACGCCCTAGCTGTTCAAGAGCAAGTCGGGCAATATTTGACGTTTTTGGTCGATAAAGAGAGCTTCGCCATCAGCATACTCGATGTAAAAGAAATCATCGAAATAGCCAATATCACCCGCGTTCCGTTAACGCCCGATTACATTCATGGCGTTATCAATCTACGCGGCAACGTGGTGCCGGTTATCGATCTTTCCGCCAGACTAAAACACCGCTGCGCCGAAGTGAGTAAACGTAGCTGCATCGTTTTGGTTGAAGTGGAGGTCGCGGAAGGCGCGCAATTTATCGGCATGCTGGTCGATGAAGTACGGGAAATATTGGAAATTTCACCCGCCAATATTCAACCGGCGCCGGATTTCGGCACCGATATACGCACGGAATTTATTCAGGCCATGGCGCGAGTGGATGAAGTTTTCATCATACTGCTGGCCATCAATAAGGTCTTATCCCTGGAAGAGTTATCTCAATTGGGCCGGATCGCCGACTCTCGCGGCAATCAATTTAGCGAGCAAGACTAACCCCTTAAATGCGTCAATTTGCAGCCATTCACTACCCACGCGGCATGCAACGGATTGACCTTTCCTTAGCCGGGCGACACTTTTTTGGCTTTCAGTTCGTCGATGAACTTCAAGTCCTCGCCCAAGATATGAACCAACACCCAGCTATCGACAAAGCTTTGTATTTCAGAAGCTATCCATTGTTTTAATTGAACTTTTTTGCTGATGTCTATCAGCTTATCCAACATTTTATTATGACTTTCCACATGCGCTTGGTAGTCCGAATAGCCTGACTGTTTCATGAATTGTTCTTCATACTGAAAATGCTCTCTGACATGTTGGAAAAAAAGCATCAGGAGCCGTGTGATTTCATCCTGATCGCTTACATCCACGAGTTGATTTGCCAATTTAAACAAATTCCGATGTTGGGCATCGATTGTGTCATGCCCCGTTTTGTACTCATCTCGCCAAATAAACTTACTCATTGCCACACCTTATAATAAATCAATTGCCTAATGTACAGGGCCTGGATTATTGCATCGAACGCGGCCTGCAACGTTTCGATTCCGGCAAACGGCCGCCGATTACCTGCTTTTCAAATAAGACAAGCAACAAGCGGACAAACCGGACTCCGGCCCCGCTTAGCCTAAGTTACCCTGGTTGTTTCTTGTTTCTATACCAGAAAAATAGCACGGCGATGATGCTTAGGCCAGCCAGCGCGGCCATCATGAAGCGCGGTTCGGCGACTTTGACGCTATGATTTTCGTCCTTGAATTTAAATTTCACCAACACACCCAAGCTGGGGTCGTTGACCTCTATACGCAGGGATTCGGCCGCCAAATTGGCCAATTGTACTTCGCTGCCGTCGAACGGTTTGTTATTGCGCTTATCCTTGTTGATGATGTGCGGCACCAGCGAGGCTTCCGCTAACTGGGCTTGCATTAACTGGTTGGCGATTGCCGCCTCCAACTCGCCGGTGGTTTTGCCGTCGGTTTTGATTCGAATCGGGTCTTGTTTGTCGATGAGGATTTCGATATCGCCTTGCGAAGCGGTCAGCGCCTTTCTGGCGGTAAAGCCGTCCAGATAATCCACGTCGGCGGCATAGACCAGATCGATGCCGATTCCTACTCCGGCGGCGTTGAAGCTTTTTCCCTGCAAATCGAAGCCCAAGGCCTGGTTGCTGTAATCCCGAAATACCGCCGACGTCAGCGAATAACCGGCTTTATTGCTGACGACCAACTCCGGCTCGTCTCCCGGCTGGGTGACGGTGACGCCGCGCCAATGCGGATCCAATTGAATCATGCCGTCTTTGACGGCGGTGACCAGTTTTTTGCTAATCCGTCCCGGCGAGGCGTCGCTATCGATCTTTTGCGCGTTCAAAAAACTCATGCCGGTCACCCGGTACAACTCTTCGTCGTCCAGCCGCCATTCCAGCGTGTAGGAAAACAACGCATCGCTATCCTTTTTCGGCAGGCCGGTATGCAGGCGCAAGGTGTCTTGCGCCGCCGGGGTGGCTACGGCAAATACGGGTTGAAATATCGTCCCGCCGCTGAATAGAACAAACGAAACGGCGAGGCGAATGGGCGTGAGTAACTTCATGACGGGTCCTAGCATTAAATGGGGCAGGTTAGCACAGTGCCGAAAAGAAGAGAAAGTTATGAGTCGACATTATCGGCCGCAAACCTTCAACCCGAACAACCCTGGCTTGCCGATATTGCCCGCAATCGTTCCGGCGTGCCGATATCTTGCCAGCGGCCATTGAAATATTCTCCACTCACCCGACTCTGTTGCATGACCCGGTTCAATACCGGGCGCAGTTTTAAGGCTTGCCCGACCGGCACATCGGCAAACAAGTCGGGGTGATACACGCCGATACCGCTAAAGGTAAATTTCGGCTGGCCCGCTTCGGACACTAAACCGTTCTCCCGAAGACAAAAATCGCCTTGCGGGTGGTGCGGCGGGTTATTGATCAGCACCAAATGAGCCAGATCGATGGATTTGTCCCGCAAGGCCGCCAACGGGTAATCGCACAAAATGTCCGCGTTTACCGCTAAAAAAGGCCGCTCTCCCAGCAAGGGCAGCGCTTTGGCGATGCCGCCGGCGGTTTCCAGCGCCTCCGCCCCTTCGTCGGAATATTCGATAGAAACGTTCCAGCGGCCACCGTCTCCGCAATAATCCCTGATCTGCCGGCCCAGATACGCCACATTGACGACAATCTCGGTAAAACCGGCTGCCGCCAGTTTTTCCAGGCTGTATTCGATTAAGGCCTTGCCGGCCACTTGCAATAGGGGTTTGGGGGTATGGTCGGTCAGCGGCCGCATGCGTTCGCCGCGTCCGGCGGCCAGTATCATGGCTTTCATAACCGAGCCTGGTAAATAGGAAGCACTTGGTGCGCCAGAAAGCCATTGAATTCGGCCAGTTCCGGGTAACGGCTACATACATCAACGACGTAACTCATGGTGCGCGGAATGTCGGCCAAATAGCCGGGCTTGCCGTCACGCAACTGCAGACGGGAAAAGATGCCGATGGCTTTCAAATGCCGTTGCAGCCCCATCAGGTCGAACCAGCGTTCGAATTGCCGGAAATCGCAAGCCAACATCCGGTCCGCCAATAACCGTTGGTAGTATTGCTCCAGCCATTCGGCAACCTGATGCCGCGGCCAACGGATATAACAATCCCGCAACAAGGATGCCAGATCGTAGGTAACCGGGCCGATCACCGCATCCTGAAAATCGATCACGCCCGGCGAATCCTGGTCCAACCACATCAGATTACGGGAATGGTAATCGCGATGCACGCACACTTGCGGCTGTTGCAAAGCGGAATCGATTAAGTAATCGTCCAGGATTTGCCGGACAGCACACGGCATGACGATACCCAACCGTTTTTCCAAAAACCATTCGTAAAAAATGGCCAACTCCCGGCTCAACAAAGCCTTGTCGTAGGCCGGCAAACCGCAACGGGACGGGACTATCCCCCGCTGCAACCTGAACAGGCTCTCGAGGGCCGTCCGGTATAATGCGTCCGCGTTATCCGGCTTTAAAACATCCAAATAACTTCGACTGCCCAGATCTTCCAACAACAAAAAGCCTTGTTCGAGGTTTTGCCGGTAAATGGCGGGCACATGCAGCCCGGCTTTTTGCAGCAAAGCGGCATTACGAATGAAGGCCGCGGTATTTTCCTTATCCGGCGGCGCATCCATTGCTACATGGCAACCCTCGGCATGCTTGACCCGAAAATAACGCCGAAAACTGGCATCGCTGGAAGCGGGTTCGATCCGCAAGATTTGCAAGCCGAGATCGGCGGTTAACCAGGTTATCAGGGCATTGGCACGCTGATCTAAATTGGGATAGCACATTATTTGTTAACAGAAAAGCAACCTAAGGTAAAATGAGCCGGCATTTTATTCGATTTCCATTCCGCTAAGTTAATTTAGCCGCCAACCTCGATATGAATCTTAGGTTTTATACAGTTTATTTAGCATTGTTATCATTTACGGAAGTCGCCACAGCCACCAATAATGCCGCCTGGAATTGCGAGCAAAGTAAAAACGGCGAATGGACCTGTCTGAATCAAGGCCAGCCCAGTCAGGAGGCGGCCCAACCCAAGGTCATCACGACAAAAAAAGCGCCGCAAGCCGAACAGCCGGCCGTGGCAACGGAAACGCCCGCTCGGCAACCGGAGCCGGCGGTTACCCAAACTACGCCGATTCCCGCCTCCGTGCAACAGGAACCGGCCATTCAACAGGCCGGCCAACCCGCGGATGAAAAACCGGCCGAGTCCGTGGCGGTCAACCCCCGGAAACCGCGCGTCACCTATGCCGAAAATCAAAAGCCGGTAACAGACGAAACATCGCCCGAACGCAACAAACCCGCAGCAACCGCCGTGGCTAAAAATCCGGGCTGGACTTGCCAATCCGGCACGGGCGCCAATGGCAATTGGAATTGTAATCTGGTCGGCCCGGACCCCAAGGGAGAGGCCCAAGCCGTGGCCGACACGGAAACCGGCACAACCTGGCTGACCCCCGCCTACGATCGCCAGCAGGAACGGATTTTTCAAACCTTGCGCGGCGAATTCGAACAAGACCCCTGGCAAAACTGCTCCAGCTGGTCGGCCAAAAAACGCAAAATCAAGGGCACGGCGGGCCCAACCCGCGACGAAGCCAACACCGATGTCTTGTCCGACTTTTCCGAGGTGTTCGAGGGCGAAATTCTTAACTTCGCCGGCAATGTCGACCTGAACCGGGCCGACCAACATTTATCGGCCGACAAAGCCAGCTACGATAGCGTGGCCGACACCATGGACGCGCAGGGTAACGTCATTTACAGCGAAGACACCTTGGCGCTGGCCAGCGACACCGTATCGATCAGCCTCGGCAAGGACGAGGCCCGCATCAGGCAGGCCCAATTCATTGAAGCCGGCGCCCCGCTGAGAGGCACGGCGGAAGTCATGTACCGGGACAACAAAAGCCTGTCCCGTTACCACGAGGCCACTTTTACCAGCTGCCCGCCCGGCAACCAGGATTGGGTCATGCATGCCTCGCGGGTCAAGATCAATCGCGAAAGCGGGCAAGGTTCGGCCAAAAACGCCTGGCTGGAATTCAAGGGCGTGCCCGTGGTGTATACGCCTTATATCTCGTTTCCGGTCGACAACCGGCGCACTAGCGGCTTGTTGGCCCCCACCTGGTCGAATACCGAACGCAACGGTTTCGATTTTGCCGCGCCGTTCTATTGGAACATAGCCCCCAATTACGACGCCGTCATCACGCCGCGCTACATGCAAAAACGCGGCGAAATGCTGCGCAACAAATTCCGCTATTTGACCGAATCCTCTCAAGGCAGCCTGGGCGCCGAGATTTTGCCGGACGACCAACTGAGGGACAAGAGCCGCTATTCCGCCACCTTTAAAGACAACACCCGCTTCACCGACCGTTTAACCTCGGCCACCAACCTGAACTACGTATCGGATAAGGAATATTTCAACGATATGAACAATGCGTTGGGGTTTCAAACCAACCGCTTCCTGCCCAGCACCTCGTATTTAAATTACAGCCGTCCCGACTTCGCCATTTCGGGCGGCGTCAACCATTACCAATCGGTGGATAAAACCATCACCGATGCCGGCATGCCTTACGACATCCTGCCCCGGGTCAATATGAGCCTCGGCCACAATTTCGACAACATGCCGCTGGCGCTGGCCATGGAAAACCAGTACACCCATTTTTACCACACCGATCTGGTAAACGGCCAACGCTTGAATCTGGCGCCGTCCGTCAGCTTTCCGCTGGAATCCAGCGCCGGATTTTTCATCCCTAAAATCACCGGCCAATACACCAACTATCAGCTGACCAATCGGACAGCGGCCAACCAACCGGACAACATCAGCCGCTTTTTGCCGATATTCTCGGCCGACACCGGCATGACCTTCGAAAAACAGCTGGACATAGGCGGTTCGGCTTATACCCATACCCTGGAACCCAGGCTGTTTTACTTGTACATTCCGCGTAAGGATCAAAGCGATATTCCGGTTTTCGACACGGCCGCCTTCGATACCAGTTTTTACAGTCTATTCAGGGAAAACCGTTTCAGCGGCGTGGACCGCATTCAGGACGCCAATCAAATCACCGTGGCCGGCAGTTCGCGTTTTATCGACGCCGCCACCGGTCTGGAACCTTTAAAAATCAGCCTGGGGCAGATTCTGTATTTCCAGGACAGGACCGTCAATCTACCCGGCGTTACCGATCAAACCAGCACCACGTCGAATTTCATCGGCGAGCTGTCCGGCCAGGTGACCAACCATTTATCCTACACGGCCGGCGCGCAATGGGACCCGGAAGCCAACGGCTTCGCCCGCGGCTTGGCCATGCTTAAATACCGCAACCAACCGGATGAGATTTTCGACGTCGGCTACCGTTACCGCCGCAACACGCCCAACGACCAATCTTCGTTCATCAATCCGTTAAATAATGTGACGACCCAGACGGCGGTCGGACAAACCATTTCGCAGACCGACGTGTCGTTCCGCTGGCCGCTGGCCGCCGGCTGGTACGGCTTGGGGCGCTGGCAGTATTCGTTCAACTTCGGCAAAACCACCGAAAGCTTTATCGGTATCGAAAAAGAAAACTGCTGCTGGCGCCTGCGCGTGATCGGCCGCCGTTATATCAACGGCGCCACCACCACCGATATTTTGGCGCCGGATGCAAAACCGGAAAACGCGGTATTCGTACAACTCGAATTAAAAGGCCTGACCGGCTTCGGCGACCAAGTCGACAAATTCCTGCAACGCAACCTGAACGGCTACCGCCCCGCCAGTTATTTTGAAGATTAACCCCATCATGATGAAATACATTTTTTTGGCCGTCTGGCTGTCGGCCGCCGCCGGCATCTCCCAAGCGCAAACGCTGGACAGAATCGTGGCCGTCGTGGAAGACGACGTGATACTGGAACGCGAACTGAATGTGGAGGCGGCGGCCATCGCCCAAAAGTTGCAGAGCAATAATGTCGCGGTGCCGCCGGAATATGTATTACGTAAACAGGTTCTGGAGCGAATGATCGTCGATAAGCTGCAACGCCAGTTGGCCGCCCGCTCGGGGATTCAGGTCAGCGACGAAATGCTGCGCAACTCCGTTACGGACATCGCCTCCCGCAACAATATGTCGGTGGACGCCTTCAAGCAGGAACTGACCAGACAGGGCATGGATTACAAGGCCTTCGAGGAAAATCTGCGCAACGAAATCATCATCAACCAGTTGCGGGGCCGCGAAATCAGCGCCCGCATCAAAGTCACCGATGCCGAGGTGAACCATTATTTGGAAACCCAAAGCAAGGCCGGCTCGAACACCACCCAATACCATTTGGGACACATTTTAATATCGGTGCCTTCCGGCGCGTCGTCCGGCGAGATCCAAAAAGCCAAGCAACAGGCGGAGCAGATCGTGTCCGAGCTGCGTAACGGCAAGGACTTCCGCGAAACCGCCATCAGCTATTCCAACGACGACAACGCCCTGAAAGGCGGCGACCTGGGCTGGCGCAGTATCGGCCAGATCCCGACCTTGTTTACCGATACGGTTACCGGCATGGCCCAGGGCGACGTCTCCGATCCGATTCGCAGCCCCAGCGGTTTTCATATCATTAAAATGCTGGAAACCGAAGGCTCCGCGCAACACATTGTCAATAAAACCAAAGTCCGGCATATTCTGATCAAAACCAACGAACTGGTGGACGACGCCGAAGCGCAAAAACGCCTGCTGGCGCTTAAGGATCGCATAGCCGATGGCGACGATTTCGCCACGCTGGCCCGCGCGCACTCCGACGACAAAGGCTCCGCCATCAACGGCGGCTCGCTGGACTGGGTAACGCCCGGCGCGCTGGTGCCGCCGTTCGAAGAGGCCATGAATAAACTGGACGTTAACCAAATCAGCAACCCGGTACAAACCCAATTCGGCTGGCATCTGATTCAGGTGTTGGGCCGGGAAAGCCAGGATGACAGTGCGCAATTTCGAAAAGATAAAGTCAGGGACGAAATCCGCAAACGTAAAATCGAGGAAGAAACCGAATTATGGCTTCGCCGTCTGCGCGACGAGGCCTATGTGGAAATCGAACTGGATAGACTGTAAGGACACTCCGGACATGCCCGTTCATCCCCGTAAGCTGGAAAAACTCAAAAAACGCCTGCAACAGATACTCGCTCAGGAAAATCTGCTGGCGCACCGGCAGGTCATCCGGCAAATCAATGCCGAATTGGCCATGGAACCCATGGATTGCGCCGCCGCGCTACTTTACATGAGCCAACCGCATCTGTTCCAACCGGCAACCGAGGCGGAAAACGCCGGCACCCCGCCGCTGCCGCCGGTTTTTAAACCGCCGCATTACCGCAATGTCCGCTACCGGCTTGACGTGGGCAAGAACCACCGGATCGACCAGGAACAATTGCTGGCCACGCTCATCGAAGAGTCCGGCGTCGACAGGAAGCGCATAGGCCGCATCGAAATCCGCGACAGTTATACGCTGGTCGACCTGCCGGACGGCATGCCCGCCGACATTTTTCAATTGCTCAGCGAGGCCACCGTGCAAGGCCATCCGTTGAATATCAAACGAATCAAACCCAATCGCAAAAAATTCCGCGAGCAAAAACGGGCGAACGAATAAAACCCATAAAAAAGAGGCCGCTTGGCGAGATTGTGCCGGCGGCCTTTTTGAATCCGGGCGGGTATCCGCCGGCCGATACGGATCAATTGCGTAGCCGGTGCGTTGGGTTACGGCTAACGCCTAATCCAACCTACATACCTATTAATTGAATGAGTTTGACGTAAAAACCAAAAGGTAGGCCGGAATAAGCCCGATGAAGCGACAGCGGAGTCGAGCGTTTCCGGAAAGCGCCGGAAACATCCGCCCTGACTGGCGCCGGGCGGATTTATTCCGGCCTACCTTGCGAATTAATGCGTTTCAGCAGAGTTTGAGGATTCCTGACCGTATCGGCCCGCGGCAAGCTGGTCTTGGTATTCCTGAACGATGTTTTGCATATCGACGCTTTGAAATTGCAGTAACGGCTCATCCTGCAAAAGTCCGGAAAAAGTGCCTTTGTTTCGATAACGCTCCAGCAACTCTTGCGCGGACTGATAAAGCTTGACGTTATGCTGGCCGCAGGTTTGCAACTGCTGTTCCGTTCCCTGCTGTTTTGCCCGCAAAGCGGCCAATTCCGTTTCCAGTTCGGCTTTTGCGCTGCTGGTTTTAGCATATTTATCGGACACATCGTTTAATCGGCTCTCGGTGGAACCCAGGCGGTTGCGCACCGCATCCGCGCTACTTTTCTGCGCCGCCAACTCGCTGCTCAGGCTGTCCTTGGCGGCCAGCGCCGCCTCCTTGTCCTTTTTCAACTGCTCCAGTTCGGCCGCCGCCGCGGCGGCTTCGGCTTTGGCGGCATCCCGTTCCGCCGTCAGGCTTTTGACCATGGCTTGCAGTTTTAACACGGCGCCGTTATTGGCGTTGGCGTCGCGCGGCACCGCTTGGGACACGGCAGGCAGCAGCGCAAAAACGGCCAATAACGCGTGGACCAAACCGAGTTTAGCCATTTTGCGGACGATAACCTGCATAAACACCCCCACTAAAATCTGGTGTTGACGTCGATTTGCAACACATCGATACCGAAAGGCGGGCCGGTGATGATATCGGCGCTCAGCCAGCGCCCGGTCAGCCAGACGTTTTTCATCAAACCGTAGTTACCGCCGATGAACCAGCCTTTGCTGTTGGTGCCGCCCAAACGAAAATCCGAATCGGTAAAGGCATCCAGCACCGCATCGCGCTCGACATATTTATAGGCGGCAAACACATTCCAGTTACCCGGCCTTTCGGCAATCGGCCAGCCGTAATCGACCCGGAATTGCCAGGCGTTGGTTTCGGGATCGACAACGTTACCGTTCAACAAGCGGCTGACGGCTTCCTTGTCGAAACCGATATTTTTGGCGTAATCCGCGCTTAACCGCAGATGGTGCGGCGCAAAATTGGCCATTTCATAAGACACGTTGGCATTGACAATATTGTAGTCGGAAGCCAGACCGATCATTTGATCCAAGCCGTTGCTGGTACCGTTGGTGCCTTCCTGGCATATCGTAGCCAAGGTATTGCCGCCCTGCATAAACTCGGGCCGCGACGCGGTAATGGCCGGGGTGTTCAAATCGCAGGTACGCCGCCCCGGTTCATTCTGCTTGGCTTCTACGTTTACATAATCGTAATAAGCCACGGCCATTTTCAGGTTGTTTTGATTCTCGAAACCCAGCTCCATGCCTGTCTGCCCGCCAAACAGCCATTTATCGCTACTTAAAGACGACTCCTGCAGAGGAAAGGCGCCGACCGTGGCAAACAGCGAATCGCTTTGATCGTTTTTCGCCATTAAGCCATCGGAGCCTGCCAAACGATGCCTGACCGTCGCCGCGAACCCTTCGAAAGACAAATCGGTATCCCAAACCAGTTCGCTACCGCCGGTAAACTCGCCGCCGCCGGTGTACCAAGGATTTTTGATACGGCCTCCGCTTAGGGTCAACCATTTGAATTTGTCGTCATCCAATGCATCGTATTGCAGATAAGCCCGGTCAATAGTGAAATCGTAACGTTGGCCGGTGTTGCCCAGGGTTTGATTGGTAGACACGGGATCGCGTTGATTCCCGGTAGCCAATCTGACGCCGGCCTTAAGGCCGTCGGCTATATCGGCATCGATACCCAGCCTAAAGCGCTGCCTAAACTGATGCCTGCCTTCAGTCGTGTTGCGAAATTGATTTAAACCGGCGGCCGTTTGTCCGCCCGCATCGTTAATGGCCTGCGCATCGAAGTAAAAGGGTTGTGATAATCCATTCTCGATATTCCCTTTTGCCATCTCGTCATGTTGGGAGCGCAGCCTAATGTCGCCGGACAACTTGAATCGCCGGGTCCATTCCGGCAAAGCATTCGGCAAGCCCCATTGCTCGTTTTTGGCCTTGGCCATTACGTCGCCTACGACTTCTTCTTTCAATTCGTTACGCACCTGCTGGCGGATCTCGTCCTTAACGAAATCCGGTACATAGGCCACCCGCACTTCGTCGGCCGGCACTGCGGACTTTTCGGTGTCCAGGGCTTTGGCTTGGGCCACTTGCTGTTCGGCATCCGCCTCCGCCTGCTTGATCATTTGCTCGGCCATCTGATCGGTGATCACCCCTTGCTTAACCAACTGTTTGATTAAATTGGTGGTGGTGTTGCGCAGCTTCAGCAGCTCTTCCTTTTCGCCGGCTTCCGCGGCGGCGCTCAAGGCTATCAGCAGCAAGGCCAGCAGCCGTTTTTTGTTGATCATGGCTATACCTGTGTTCCAAATAAGTCTTCGTGGTTCGTATTTAAGATGCCGGAAGCCTATCGGCTTACTGTTGCCCATCCGGGTATCCGGCCTACCTTGGTCTTGCGCGATACGTTTAAAACGGTTTTCCTGCCCACGGCTCTAAACGCGCGAGTTGATCCTCAACTTGACCGGTTGCTCCATGCCGGGTGGAGGCGGTTCGGAAATTCGCGTCAGTTTGTTCAGCGTCCGCGAGATAATCTCGTCGATGCGCGGATTATTGCTGCCCCGGCTCAACTCGAAGCGATCGATACTGCCGTCGGGTTTGACCCACACTTTCACGACAGCGGTAAATCCGGTGCGGCGAAGCTCTTCTTGATCCGATAACAAGTTAAGCATCTGATTTTTGATCAAACCGCCGTACCAATTAAACGGACTACCGCCGCCGAACAAGCCGGTACCGCCCTTGCGGGCCGCCAAACCGAATCCGTCCGAACCCGCGCTGCCGTCGGCATCCAGTCCCAAATCCCGGGCCGGCGCTTCGTCCGGCATCGGCTCCGGTTCCGGCTCGGGTTCCGGCTCATTGACTTTTTCCATCTCCGGCTCGGGCGGCGGCGGTTCCACCTTGGGCGGCGGCGGAGGCGGCGGGGGCGGTGCCACCAGGGTTACCGGCTGAATTTTGCGTTGCGGACGCTCTTGTTGATTGTCGAGAAAATGCATCACCATTTTCACGAAAAAAAACAGCACGATCGACGCAATGACCCCACCGATGATTTTGGGCAAATAGACCCTAAAATGTTTCCTGCCGTGTTCAGTCATGCCCTTGCTACTTGACCAGATTCTGCGTCACCAGACCGACCTGGGTAATTTCCAGTTTGCCCAGCAGGGCCAGCACATCGATGACGCTTTGATACATCACGGTGGCGTCGCCCTTCACCACCACCGGCAGCGTCGGATCGGCGGCCTTGTATTGCAGCAGGGTCGATTCCAGCTGCTCCATGGTGACCGGAAAGGTGTCCAGAAAAATGGTGCCTTCCGCCGTAACGGTGATCGCCTTGGTTTTGGGCTTGGCCAGGCTGGGCTGGTTGCTGGCCTTGGGCAGATTGATCTGTATGCCCTGCACCGCCGCCGTGGTCATGATGATGAACACGATCAGCAGCACGTAAGCCAAATCCAGCATGGAGGTGACGTTGATTTCGTCGTAACTGTCCAATTCTTCTTGATAGCGCATGATGGTTTGCCGTATTTACAGGTTAATCGCTATAGCGTTCGGACAACTTGGCGCTGAATTCGTCGACGAAAATATACATGTCGGCGGTCACCAGTTTGATGCGGCTGGCCAGATAGCTGTAGCCGAACAAAGCCGGAATCGCCACCACCAAACCCGCTACCGTGGTAGCCAGCGCGGCGGCGATACCCGGCGCGATGGCGTTGACGTTGACCTCGCCGCTGGCGGCGATGTCGCCGAAGGTGATCATCACCCCCAACACCGTACCCAGCAGGCCTAAAAACGGGCCGCCGGAAATGGCGATGGTCAACAACACCATCTGGTCATTCAGTTTTTGCACTTCCCGCACCAGAATCGATTCCATGGCCGCCCGGATGGCGTTGATGGACTTGTCGGAGATGCTTGGTTCTGCGGCATCGGCGCCGACCGCCTTGACCAAGCGGCGATTGACCTCATCGACACCGACGTGATAAAGCCGATATAAGGAAGAGCCGGCGAACTGGCCGTGGCTGCCGGTCAGTGCCAGCAAAGGCGACGCATCCAAATCCTCATCGTCCTCGGTCATTTCGCGATTGAGTTGGGCGATTTCGGTCGCATTCAATTTTTGAAAGGCATCCTCGAATTTACGGTTTTCGGCGATATTCTTGTTGATGACAATAGCCTTGACCAGCATCACGATCCAGCTGACCACCAGCATCAGCGCGCACAAACCGATGATGACCCAACCGTCCACGGTGACATCGCTCAAGGTCGCCATGATGGGGGATTCGCCGCCCTCGCTGTCCGGGGTGCTATCTTCGCCGTAACTCAACAGCGCCGAAGTCTGTCCCTGCATCAAGGCATTGAATGCCAGCGTGTTGGCATCGCGCGCCGTTTTGGCGATAGCGAATTCGTCGATGGCGCCTATCAAGCCGCGACTGCCGTTGACGGCCGCGCCTATGCCGATGTCGCCCTGAAATCCGGGCTGACTGGGCGCCAACACCCCGGCCGGCTTGCCGTCGACATAAAAGGTAAAGCCCTCTTCGTTGGCGGCGACCGCCAGATGGTGCCAGGCGGACAAATTCAAATCGGTCGGACTGGCCACTTCCTTGCGGTTAACGTTTAAAACCGGGGTTTGTCCTCTAACGGATAAAGTCAGGCCGTCGCGTTCGAATACCACGCTATCGCCTTGGGCTTGATCGATTTTGACCCAGGCCGACACCGTCCAGCCGAAATTCTCGGCCATTTGCACGGCGGGTGAAGCCGCGATCGAAATCAGCTGGCTGCCGTTAAAGGCCGCCGCGTCGCCGATGGCACCGCCCTCGATACGGGTGTTGCTGGCGGCCGCCGGCTGGTTGCCGTAGGCCGTGGCGTC
>NZ_JANIBK010000011.1 GCF_024505165.1 Methylomonas rivi | reverse complement strand
CGGCGGCATGCTTGCGCAACCGCCGACAAAGGCGGCGGCCGCCGCACAGAGGCCAATGCCGCACAGCGAATGAGAGTATTTGAACGGGCTTAGTTTTTTCATGATATTTATCCTTATGAAAGATTGGCGTCCTTTCGAGCGACGCCAAAACGAATGGCATTGGAACAGGTTAATACACGGCCCATGGCATACAAATCCATGACTATGTTTAAAACCAAGCGTTTCTAATAAGCTTCGTGGATAATTAAACGCGCTTCCGCCGCTCAACACAGTTCGCTGGCGCACATACAGCGCCAGCGGATAAAGATAGAGTCCAGCGCTGAGCCGATTTTGGCCATAAAACCGATCCGTCGTTGATTGAACGACAACCACGACTCGCTCAAAGGAGAATACGGCATGAGTCCACAATGGAATGGCATTGAACGGCGTAAGACGCTGAGAATGAAGGCCGAGGCCATGGTTTCCAGTTTTTCCCCAGAGGAAATGAAGGCCAAACCGGCCGAAGTGCTGGTTCATGAGTTACTGGTCCACAAGATCGAGCTGGAGATGCAGAATGACGAGTTGCGTAACGCCCTCGATGCATTGCAGGAGGCTCGCAACCGTTACCGGGACCTTTATGAGTTTGCCCCGGTCGGCTACATTTCCCTCAACCGGGAAGATTTAATCAGCGCACTCAATCTAACCGGGGCTTCATTGCTGGGTGACGAACGCGACAAACTGGTCAATCAACGTTTCTCGAAGTTTGTCGCCCCCCGGGACAGCGACCGTTGGTTTCGCTTGTTGGTGGACATCATGGCAGCCGGCAACGCGGAAAAACGGGCTTTCGGTCTGCAAATAAAACGTGCCGACGGCGCCTGTTTTTATGCCCATCTCGACTGCCAGTACCGCGCAACCTCGGATGAGCCGCCGATGTTGCAAATCGCGCTAACGGACATCAGCCATAGCTGGCCGACCGATAACTAAACCTCCGCGCCGGCCGAGCTATCGCCAATGTGCGACAGCGTACGGACTTGAAGCCGTTGCATGGGTATCTTCTCAGCTTGGCAATAGCTATTGCCAACGGTTGCAAAATTCCCTCACGACAGGAGATATCCCCATGAAACGCTTCGTCCGAATCCTTGTTTTATCCGCCTTACTCCCTTTCTACAGCATCTGTGGCGCCGAACAAGCCAACGATCCCGCCATGGCCGGCGGCATGGATCCCGCGAAGCTGGAAGCCCATCTCAAGGATAGGCAAGCGCATGAATTGGCAATGCACGACTTGTCCGACAAAATTCTGGCCGAAACCGATCCGCAAAAGCTGCAGACGCTAAAAGACCAACAACTGGAATTGATGAAAACCGAACACCTAAAAATGATGTCTAAACATAAATCGATGGACCATAAGAAAATGCGCCAACCTTAACGCGCCTTGAGCGTAGTGATTCAGGCAGCGAGTCGCTCAATTGTCGCTACCGCCGTCTCTAGCCTTGGGGCCTGTTCATAAGCGCGCATAAACATCCCTGCTTCCCATCGTTAAGCAATGGCCATTGGCCATGCGTGCGCCAGAGTACAGACCCGGCAACCGATATAGCGCATAGTTATCTCTAACAACTTACATCGGGAGAACGGCGGTGTCATTCCATCCTTGGTATTCAGAGTTTTTCCGGCCGCTCTTGCTGGGTTGTGTACTTGTTGCCGTCACCGGCTGTAGTTCGGACCAAACGTCCCGACAAGACGACCGGAAGGCAAACGTCGAGTCCGCACCGAACGTTCACAAGGAAGTCGGCGAGGCATCCTGGTATGGTCCGGGATTCCAGGGCAAGGAAACCTCCAGCGGAGAAACGTTCGATCAAAAAAAAATGACCGCCGCTCATCCCACGTTACCGATGGGCACCAAGGCCACGGTGACTAACCTGGATAACGGCAACAAGGTCGAGGTCATTATCAACGATCGCGGCCCTGACGCCGATAATCGCGTCATCGATCTCTCGGGTGGCGCGGCCAACAAACTGGACATGAAAGAAGACGGCACGGCTCGGGTAAAAATCGAGACAAAAACCGCCGTAAAGAAAGGCGCCAAGGGCGAGCCAACGCTAATAGCGCCGGAACAGCTCAACGATTAAGGAAGCGTCCAGGCAGATACCGAAGCCGAAAGGAAACATTCTCTCCCACAGTATCGTAATTTAAAGCGGCAATGATATAACCACCAACCACCGCTTTTACAAAACGCGCCGCCGAATCTCGTTGCGGTAACGCGCCAACGCCCACAACGGGAAAAACTTGTCGTAACCGTGGTATTTCAGGTAAAAAAACTTCGGAAAGCCCGGCGCATTGAAGTATTCGTCCTCCCAGAAGCCGTGGACTCGTTGACTTTTCAGTAAATAATCCACTCCAGCCTCGACTTCCCCGCAGCCTACTTCTCCGGCCGCCAGCAACGCCAACAGCGCCAGCGAGGTGTGAAAGGCCGTGCCGGTGGAAAATTCGCCGCGGATGCCCGCATCGTGATAGCTGATGTTGCCCTCGCCCCAGCCGCCGTCTTCGCGTTGCTTGGATTTCAACCAGACAACGGCCTTGCGAATGCCGGGATCCTGCTTATCGACACCGACCGCCTCGAAGCCCAGCAACACCGACCAGGTGCCGTAAATGTAGTTGCTGCCCCAACGCCCGAACCAGGAACCGTCGGCCTCCTGCTGCTTGCGCAAATACGCCATGCAACGGTCAATGACATCGCGGTAGTCCGGGTGCCGGTTACCCAGTTTGCCCAACAACATGATACAGCGGGCGCTGACATCGGCGGTGGGCGGATCCAGTAAGGCACCATGGTCGGCAAACGGAATTTGGTTGAGGAAATAATGGGTATTGTCGACATCGAACGCGCCGTAACCGCCGTTTTTGGATTGCATGCCGGCAATCCAGTTGGCTGCGCGGCGAATATTACCGGCGAATTCCGGACTATCGGATTGCATCATCGCGTAGGCAACCACGGCGGTATCGTCGACATCCGGGTAATAACTGTTGCCGAACTGGAAAGCCCAACCGCCGCCGCGCAGGTTGGGCCGCTGAACTTGCCAGTCGCCGGGTTCGTCGCGTAATTGTTTCCTGGCCAGCCAGTCCAGGGCCGTTTTAATGGACTGCCCACTATGCGGCTCCCGGCCATGCCGCTCCACTTCCTGCAGCGCCAGCACCGCTAGGCCGGTATCCCAGACCGGCGATACGCAGGGCTGGCAATAGGCCGTATCGCCCTTGACGACCAACAATTTATCGATCGCCGCGCGGGCGATTTGCCGCTGCTCATTGTCGGCGGAAATACCGAGGTAATCCATGGCCTCGTAAGCATTGACCATCGCGGTAAAAATGCCCCCGAGTCCATCGTAACCGTTCAGTCTGGCCATGAACCAGTCTTGTGCCCTGGCGGTCGCCTGGCGGCGCACGAAACCGGGTATCAAGGGTTCCATCAGCAGGCCGATACGGTCCAGCACCAGAATGGCCTTGCCCAGCCGGGTATTGACATGAGAAAAATACCGTTTTTCCTGCGCCGGCGGCCGGATAAATAACTCGGGGATGCCGATTTCGAGCGGATTGCGCGCCTTGACCCGGTTGGAGCAAAGTATAGACAAAGGCACCATCACGGTACGCGACCAGTAGGAAATCTTATCCGGGTGGAACGGAAACCACCTGGGCAGCAACATGATTTCGACCGGGATAAAAGGTACCGCGCGCCAGGGAATTTGCTCGAACATCGCCAACATGATGCGGGTAAACACATTGGCCTTGGCCGCGCCGCCTTGAGCCAGTATCCAGAGCCGCGCCTTGCGCATGTGCGCCGCATCGGGCGAATCGCCGGCCAGTTTCAATGCGTAATAGGTTTTGACGGTACAGCTCAGGTCGCCGTCGCCGCCTGTATAAAGCGGGTGGCTGCCGTCGGCGCTTTGCCGACCGCGCAGGAAATTGGCGATCTTGCGCTGTAGCGCCGGGTCGATTTCGTCCATGTAATGCATCATCAGGATGTATTCGGCGGGAATCGTGCAATCCGCTTCCAGTTCGAACACCCAATATCCCGCCGGGTTTTGCAAACCCAGAAGACTATCCTTGGCCGAGGCAATGGCTCTGTCCAGGACTGAAGAAGAACGACAGAAATCGGCATAATCCGTATCCGAACCGGACAGTGAAGAGTTTTCTGTTAGCATGGTTAAGGTTTATCCGATTTCACTGGTCTGGTTGGGACTTGTTCGGCGTCCGTCAGGCCATGGGCCGTTCAAAAAAAACGCCGCAACGTTGAGCACATTGCCGCGGCGAAGGGGGCACCCATGGCCCATAAGTATATTATCTTGGCGTTTCAAGCCGATTTAGACACAGTTTAGTATTGCCCCGACACGGCTTGAAGCGCCGACGGTCAGTCTAAGCGGCTGTTCATGCACGGTCTGTACGCTGCCGCACATAGCGCCGATTCCCGCGCGCAAAGCCCGCGGATAACTTAGCGGACTGGCTTATCATAAAACCGGCAAAATGATCCGTGCTGTAGCGAACAGAGCGGAATCTCTCAACCCCGTAACATTGGAGAGTTACACTAGCCTTGCGCCAATGAGCCAATCCGATTTCCCCCCATTTCTATCGAGGATAGCTGATGACCGATCTCGACAATTCTGCTCTGAACCAGTTATTGAACACTCTACCCGGCGAGGAATACCAGCGGTTGCGACCGCATCTTGAGCCTATTGAAATGCCGCTAGGCGAGGTCATTTACGAACCCGGCGGCGAATTGCGCTACGTCTATTTCCCCATCACCTGCATTGTGTCGCTGCTGTATGTCATGGAAAACGGCTCGTCGGCGGAAATTGCCGTTATCGGCAACGACGGCATGGTCGGCGTGGCATTGTTCATGGGCGGCGGCAGCATGCCCAATCGGGCCGTAGTGCAAAGCTCGGGCCGCGCCTACCGCCTGCGGGCCCATCAACTGATGCGGGAATTCAACCAATTCGGCGCCATGCTGCACCTGCTACTGCGTTACACGCAATCGCTGATTACCCAAATGGCGCAGACCGCAGTCTGCAACCGGCATCATACGGTGGACCAGCAATTGTGCCGCTGGCTACTGTTAAGCCTGGATCGGTTGCCAAGCAACGAATTGAACATGACCCAAGAGTTGATCGCCAATATGCTGGGCGTGCGCCGGGAAGGCGTCACCGAGGCCGCCGGCAAACTGCAGCAGGCAGGATTGATTCAGTACAGCCGCGGCCACATTACGGTATTAGACCGGCCCGGCCTGGAGACCCGGGTTTGCGAGTGCTACCACGTCGTCAAAGCCGAATCGGACCGACTCTTCCCCCCCCCCCCCCCGATGCCGCTAGGTTAGAAGCGCACGCCATTCTTCCAACGGCGGAAAATCAGGGGGGGATTTAGCCGATCGAAAAAAACGGATTTCCGTTAACGATCGGCTAGCATTCCCCAAGCTTGAATCTTATTTATCGACCTGCATGTCCGCGATGCCTTGCTCAACCTCGACGATGCCTGCTTGCAAATTGCCGGCTTTTGCCGCTTTTATCGCTGCCTTGAGTTTGGAATTAGCCCTTTGCAGGCGAATGGAGCTTCCTTTCTCGTTTTGTTCCTTTAATGCTTCCCAGGCAACAGTGGCACTGTCGATAAAACCTTGGGTATCGCCTTTTTTACCTATCTCAATGGCGTTTTTGGATAAGGCAATCAGGTTTGTAAAGCTTTCATTCATCGGGCTACCTGCGGCATGCGCGCTAAGCGAAACGCAAGACAGAAGCAATGCCGCCAAAAAGTATTTAATTTTCATAATCTTACCTATTTACACAGTGTATTGGAGATACAAAGCGACAACTTTTGACAGTTTTAAGCTCTCAAGAGATTGTCTCTTGCCATGACAGCATCGCGATTAACCCGAGGCCTGCCGCATGGATATGCATGGCGCGAGTTCCCAATCTTTCTGCCGGGCAATAACACTTTAGCGGTATCGCTCCGCCATAGTCTGTACGCTAAAGCACATATCGCCGGTTCGAACCTAAATTTCAACGTCGGCCGCTGCCTGCCTACGTGCGCCAACATACAGACAACGAAATCCCACTTCGGTAGTCTTCCCGAGCCCGGAGGAGTTGTCTTGTCCGGCCGCCCCGGCAGCGCCGTTACCGTCGGCCGGGCTTCTTACGACATCGCCGGAGGGCAAGCGTGCCGTCTATCCAAACCATCCATGCCGCCAACCGGCTCCTGACAACGCTTCCCGCCAAGGATCGCGGCAATGTGCTTACACATTGCGAACCGGTTGAGTTGGTGTTTGCCGAGATACTCTATTGCGCCGGCGACCGAATACAGCACGTCTATTTCCCCACCAGTAGTTTTATTTCCCTGGTCACGCCGGTGAATCGGAATAACGGTTTGGAAGTGGGCTTGATAGGCAACGAGGGCTTGCTGGGTATTACCCTGATGCTGGACATCGATACCGCGCCGTTTCAAGCGCTGGTGCAGGGAGCCGGCACCGCTTTACGGATAGCGGCGCCGCTGTTTTTGGATGAACTGGCGCGGAGCCAGGCATTGCAATCGGAACTAAAACGCTATCTTTACGTATCGATGAGCCAGTTGGCGCAAACGGCGGCCTGCAACCGCTTTCATCTGGTGGAGGCGCGCTTGGCGCGCTGGCTGCTGATGACGCACGACCGCGCCCACGCCGATACCTTTCATGTCACCCACATCTTCCTGGCGTATATATTGGGCGTACGCCGAGTCGGCATCACTAAAGCGGCGCTGTCGCTACAACAGCAAAAATTGATCAGTTACCGGCGCGGCGACATCACGATTCTGGATCGCGCTGGCCTGGAGGCTGCCGCGTGCGAATGCTATCGAACCGAGCAAGAAACTTACGATCGCATCTTGGGATGCGGGACGGCGGCGAGCCGGATGGATTAAAGATTAAAATTTTGTCAAAAAATAACATCCCTGCCTTCTCAGGATTGTTGCCGGCAGGAGTTACCTTGGCGCCGGGCGGTTTGTTAGGCGCATGCCGAACCGATAGCCTTGGCAGCGGAGAACAAGGAGCGGCAAGCCATCAAGTCAGCTCGGTAAGAGGTTTTTCGGCGCTCAAGGCCGTCCAGCCAATGACAATTCTATAAATCAGCAACAGCAGGGTCGGAATCAAAATGATCAGACTGATTTGAATGTCCACCATCAATACCAGCCCCGACAAGGCAAACCCCGCCAAGGTGACCCAAACGGTTTTGATCTGCCAGTTAAAATGCGATTCCAGCCAAGTATCTTTCACATTGTTGCGATAGAAGAAATTAATGGCCACACCGACTAATAGAGGTGCCCCCGCCAAGGCAAAGGTCAATATCTGACACAGATACACCGTAGCGGTGAGTTTTTTAAGCGCGGCAAAATCCTCGGCGGTTTTTGCGTTAGTGATTGGCGTGTTCATGAATACTTACCTCATCGTGAAGAATTTATCTTTGGCTCCATGGATTCTCTCCAATCGGAACCCGTGTTCGGCGGCGCCAAACCGTAATCCGAACTGTAGCCCTAAAAATCCCGTCTACGCGGACGGCGTAAAAGAGAATCAAAAAGACCTTCCCGAGAAACAGCAAGAACTCAGCGAAACACAAGAAGAAGTCCATGAAAAACAGATCGAACTCAATCAAGCCAACAAGGCTGCAGGGAGCGCTTAAAAGTGATAATGCGCTCCCAAGCCGACGTATTCCACTTTGTCCTTATAGAACTGGCCGCTGGGCGTAAAGCCGTTGAAGTATTCGACCATGACCTGCAGTTTGCGGCCCATGACTTGTAAATTGTCGAACTCGACCCCGGCTCTGGCCGAAATATCGGTACTCCAATCGTTTTCCTCGTAATTTTTGATGTCGGCGGCAATGATGGGCCGCATGTTGGCAAGCTCGAAACGCCAGGGGCTCCTAAACTCGATACCGTATTGGGCCGACCATGTTTTCAGTGCCGACGGTTCGGTGTGAAACAAACCGGCGCCGCCGCCGTATATTCTGACCCCATAGGGCAACTCATAGGACAATTTCAGATCCGCGCCTTCATAACTGAGGTTCACCCGCTCGAACTTGGTGTTGACCTTGCGCAGTAGAAATTCGTCGCCCAGATGCGAACTCTGATGGAACAACCTGCCGAAGGCGGAAAACTGCCCGGCCCGCACGCTGGAATACAGGGATGCGATGAAATCGGTATTGACCAGATCGGACGATGAGGCACCCAGATTGAAATCGCTAAACACGCCGGCCTGAATGCCGGTTTCCCATTGCGCCGAGGAATGCCCGTAGTTGGCGCGGTAAAACGGTATGGTTTCGCCGAAACTCACCGACGCGATATCGCGGCCGTCGAAATTGTTACTCTGGTAATTGCGGTAGGCCGCCGAAAAATGGGCCCAACGCGGATCGGCCAACAGGGGTTTGAATAAATGCCCGGACGGCAGCAAGCCGGTCGGCAGTATCAGCGAATCCGCTGTCGCGACCGCCTCGGTACCGGTAATGGCGGCGGCTTCCGTCGCCTGTTCGCTGGTGATTTCGGCGACCTTGACCGCCGCAACGCCGGGGATGGTCGACAGGATTCCGACGGCTTCCGCGCGTTCGCGATCGGCCAAATCGGCCGCCGGCAAGGTAATCACGCCGTCTTTTACCGTCAATGTCGGCATATCCAGTTTTAAATCATGCTTTAACATTGCGGCGGCATAGCCGGCGATGTAAGCGTCGTTAGCGGCCGCGGCCCAAACGCACGTCACAGGCGCCAGAAATAAGGCGGCTAACCCTAGCCGGAAACGATAAGTCATCATTGCTGACTCGGCACGCCGGCTTTGATCATCAGCTGGTTTTGCACCGACTTTACATGCTCCTGACTATTCGCCAAGCCGATGGCGCGCGCAACCAGTTGCTCGGAATCGACAGCGCCGCTCAAGGTCACCACGCCATTCACGGTAGTGACTTCAATTTGCGAGGCCTGCAAAAATTCGTCTTTTATCATGCTGGCCTTGATATTGGCGGTAATCGCCGAGTCGTCAAAATATTCGCCGGTTGCCACGCCGGTATCGACAACCGCTTCCTTGACGCTATCGATTTGATTTCCCGCTTTATTGATCGCCTGATCGATTTGTTTGCCGGCTTTTTCCAGCGAGGACTCGGAGGCTGTAACCGACTCATCGATATAGGCGCCGGTCTTTTCGGATTGTTCGGTCACGGACTGTTTGACGGCGTCCATCTTCCGGCCGGCTTTTACTGTCGTGTCCTCGATATTTTGACCGACGCTTTCAACGGCCTTATCGACTTTTTGCCCGGCCTTTTCCGCCGAACCTTCTTGCTGGCAGGCCGGCAGGCTGAGCGCGATGGCCATGCAGCCCAGGTACATGAGTAGTGCTTGTTTGTGTTGATGAGTGATTTTCATTGGATATTCCTGTTATGGCGTAATTAACCGTGGACTAAACTGGCCCGAAAACGCTGCCGTTAACTATCAAGCTTGCGGAAAGGCATTGGACAGTGTGTTGTATGCTTGCCATGGATATTAACTACAAGCTCGGGCCGGGTCTGTACGCTGTCGAACATAAGCCCGCTATCGCTGTTGCCGGGCCGGCTTGGACCGATCCGTTGAATGAATTAAGTTTGACCGCCGCGCCTTAGCTTCTTATAGTGAAGTCGAATCTACGATTGCGTAGGGCCGTTATGCTCAAGCATGGAACGCCACGGACAGTCATTAGTCACTATAGGAATCAAGGCCATGAAGTTTCTTGCCGTTCATCCCAGTCCGTTGATGTACACCAAGGTGTTTTTACGCCTCGAACCGCTCGGTTTGGAAATGATCGCCGAAACCGCCCGCCGCTGCGGTTGTCAGGTTAGACTGATCGACTTGCAGGTGGAATCGCATCAAGACTTGAACCGTCTGCTGAACGACTGGCAACCCGACATCGTGGCGTTTTCATTGAATTATCTGGCCAATGTGCCGGAGGTGATCGATTTGGCCAAGGCGGCTAAAGACCGCTTGCCGAACAGCTTTGTGTTTATCGGCGGTCATAGTGCCTCGTTCACCGCCGAGGAATTGTTGGAACACGGCGAAGGTAAAATCGATGCCGTGCTGAAGGGCGAGGGCGAATCGGGTCTACCGTTGTTGCTGAGGGCCCTGAAAGACGACCGAGCCACTCTGCATGCCATACCGGGCGTGGTGACGATGAATGGCAGCGGCGGACAACCGACGTTCATCCCCAATCTGGACGATCTGTCGCCGGCCCGCGATTTGATCAAACACCGCAAAAAGTATTTTCTGGGCATGCTGGACCCGTGCGCGTCTATCGAATTCTCCAGGGGTTGCCCCTGGGATTGTTCGTTCTGTAGCGCCTGGACTTTTTACGGCCGCAGCTATCGGGTGATGAGCCCCGATAAAGTCGTCGAAGAAATGCAGCGTATTCGTGAACCCGGGGTTTTTATCGTCGACGACGTTGCCTTTATCCAGGAGAAAATGGGCTTTGAAATCGGCGAAGCGCTGATCAGAAAAGGCATCCGTAAAAGATATTATCTGGAAACCCGCGGCGACGTGCTGTTGCGCAACAAGGATGTGTTCAGGCTATGGAAACAGCTGGGGATGAGTTATCTGTTTTTGGGTATCGAATCCATCGATGAAGGCGGCCTGGAAAAATACCGCAAACGCATCGATTTGAGCCGTAATTTCGAAGCCCTGGAATTTGCCCGCTCGCTGGACATTATGGTTGCCATCAATATCATCGCCGACACCGACTGGGACCATGAGCGTTTCAGGGTGGTCCGGGAATGGTGCAAGGAAGTGCCGGAAATCGTCAATATCAGCGTCAATACGCCCTACCCCGGCACCGAGAGCTGGCTGACCGAATCGCGTAAGCTGACGACCCGCGATTACCGCTTGTTCGACATACAGCACGCGGTGTTGCCGACCCGGATGTCGCTTGAAGAATTTTATGCCGAGTTGATCGAGACCCAGCGCGTGATGTTCACCAAGCACATGGGCTGGTCGGCGATTAAGAAACTGTCGAAAAACATCGGCGGCAACCTGTTGCGCGGGCAAACCAATTTCGTCGGCAATTTATGGAAATTCGACAAGGTATTCAACCCGGCGTTGCAACTGGCCGATCATCAAATGCCGGTCGAATATCAAATGAAACCGCCGGTTCGCGATACCCAATTCGCCAGCGCCAAGGCGCTTTCGCAATCGCTTTATGTGCATCAACCGCTGGGACGCGCCAGTCGGCAACTGGACGATGACACCGAGCAATTTGTCGACGAGAGTCGGGGCGTTTGAGTCATTTGTGCTGACAAACTCGAAACCCAACTCAGCCTTTAACTTGAGTCGCCTTAAGCAGTGCCTCAAACTCTTCGGCGGACACCGGTTTCGAGAACAAATAGCCTTGGCCGTAATCGCAGCCGGCTTGGATCAGCAATTCATGCTGTTCGTCCGTCTCCACCCCTTCGGCGATAACCTTCATACCCAACGTGTGCGCCATCAGGATAATGGCGCGGCATAAAGCTATGTCGCTGGAGTTGGCGGTCAGATTGGAAACGAAGCTCCGGTCTATTTTCAAGAAATCGATGTGGTATTTTTTCAGATAGGCTAGCGCCGAATAGCCGGTACCGAAATTATCGAGCGAAGTCTGAACGCCGGCGCTTTTTAAAGCCCGCAATTTTTCGGAAACGACGGCAGAAGCGTCAAGCAACAATCCCTCGGTAATTTCCACCGCAATACAACCGCCGGGCAGTCCCAGGCTCTCCAGGTGCTCCAACCAATCGCTCAGTTTGTCGGCGTTACTGTGAAACTGCGCGGAAGACTTATTGATGCCGACCTGGAACAGCGGGCAATAATCGGCGCGCCAATCGGCCACCTGCTTGGCCACCTGATGGAATACCCATCCGCCTAGTTCGGTAATCAGACCGGTGTCTTCGGCGACGGACATAAACTCGGCGGGGCTGACCTGTCCGCGGGTAGGGTGTTGCCAGCGAATCAATGCCTCGGCTTTCTCAATTGCACCGCTTGCCAAGTCGATAATGGGTTGATAGGCCACCCAGATTTGATGATCGCTCAGTGCGTGGCGTAAGTCATTGGTCAAGCGCAAGCGAACTTCGGCGGCTTCCTGCATGGCCGGCGTGAAGTAGCTGAAACGGCCGCGCCCCATATCCTTAGCCGCATACATGGCCTGGTCCGCTTTCTTCAACAACTCCTCCAGATTGTCGGCGTCGTCCGGATACAGGGCAATGCCGATGCTGACGGAAACATAGCTACGTTCGCCTTTCAACTGAAATGGCGCCATCATGGTCCGCAACATGGCTTCGGCCACGCGCTCGATACTGTTGGTTTCTTGCAGTTCGCCCATAATCAGCGTGAATTCGTCTCCGCCGGGCCGCGCCAGGGTATCGGTTTCGCGAATGCAGGCCTGCAGTCTTTGCGCGGTTTCCCTCAGCAAACGATCGCCAATGTCGTGTCCCAGAGTATCGTTAATATCCTTGAAATGGTCCAGGTCCAGGAACATCAGTGCCAGTTTCTGATGTCCGCGGCGGGTTTTATTGATGGCTCGCTGCAGCCGGTCGAGAAACATTCGCCGGTTAGGCAATCCGGTCAGAGGGTCGATGTTGGCCTGTTTATGCATGATCTCGGCCGCGCGTTTTTTTTCAGTGATATCGGAGGATGTGGCAACCCGGCGGATGACCTTACCCTTGTCGTTATACAGCGTGTTGATGGATAAATACTCCAGGTACTCCTCGCCGTTTTTTCGCCGGTTCCATATCTCGCCCTGCCATTTCCCATTGGTATTAAGCTTGTTCCACATATCCCGATAAAAGGCATCATCCTGGCGTCCGGATTTAAGCAGCGACCTGGTTTGGCCGACAACCTCTTCCGCCGAGTACCCCGTCAATTGGGTAAAGGCCCGGTTAACGGCGATAATCCGGCTGTTTTCATCCATCACCGTAATGGCTTCTTCCAGCGTCAAATAAACGGCCGCCGCCAGTTGTAACTCCCGTTCGCTCTGTTTGCGGCTGCTGATATCCAATACCGCGACAAGACAGCTTTGCCGGCTAATATCCGCAGTCGCCTCAATGACGATCCAGCAGGGATCGTTATCGGTCTGTAGCGTTAACTCGCAGCTCCGTACCCCATCGTCGGTGAACGCTTTTTCCAGAAAGTGATTGAATAAGCTCCTATCCTCTTGGGAAATGCGATGGACAAAATGACGTCCGACTAAGTCGGACCGCTCGCTACCCAGCAATTTTTCGCCGCAATAATTCGTCTGGCGAATAATGCCCTCCCTCCCTAGCGTAAAATAAGCGATCGGCGCAAAATCGAACAGTTCCGCATAGCGTTCCAGCGCTTGCTCGGCGCAGACGCGAGCTTCCCGCAAGGCTTCGTTCTGCATTTCCAGCTCGATCTGGTGCACTTGCAACTCATGCAGCAGCCGATCTTGCGTTTCGGCCGTTTTTTGCGTCGCGGTTTCGGCCAGCCGCCGTTCGGCGCGCTGGCGCAGCCCTCCTTTCGTACCCATCGCGTTATTCCGATTGTTCATTGCCCTTCCTTAATTCGGCTTCCAGCTTCTTGGTTTCGGAGATATCGATAAAGGTAATGACCACGCCGTCGATCAAATTGTCCTGGGTTCGATACGGCATGATCCGCACCTTGAACCAACGCTTGTCGCCCGCTCTAATCTGCTTTTCGACGAACACCAGCGTCCGCAGCACTTCTTGAGCATCCTGCTGCAGTTCGGGGTAGTCCAGATCGGTGACGATATCGGATAGCGGCCGGCCGACATCGGCCGCGATCAATTTGAACAAATGGCTGATATGGCTGGTAAAACGGCGGATATTGAGGCTGCCGTCCAGAAACACGGTGGCGACTTCCATGCTGTTCAGCAGGTTGTTCATGTCGTTGCTGGCCCGCGACAGATCTTCGACCTTGATCTGCAATTCGGTATTCACGGTTTGCAGTTCCTCGTTTAACGACTGCATCTCTTCCTTGGAAGTGGTCAGCTCCTCGTTAGTGGATTGCAATTCTTCATTGGTGGATTGCAGTTCTTCATTGGCGGATTTCAATTCCTCCTGCGAGGTCTGCATTTCTTCGCGCAGGGTTTGTAAATCTTCCTGGGCTTGCACGAGTTCCGCCCGCAGTAGTTTCTGCGCCGCATTCGGCGATTTGCGCGACGATTTACCGGCTGGCGGCGTCGCCACATCGGTAAACACCACCATCAACATACCTTTTAGTGCATCGGGTTTGTGAATGGCCTGTACCGACAAATTAACGGTTTGGCAGCCGCCATCGGTAGCGACCGTCAAACCCGGGATCCGCACGACCTCGGTTTGAGTTCGGGCTTTACTCAGTGCGCCGATCAATTCGTGCCGCAAACCGTCGCGGGCCATGGCATGGATATTCCAATTGGCTTTACCCGCGGCCGGCTCCAGATATTTACCGGTGCGGCCGCTGATGTACAGAATATCGCCATCGGCGTTGACCAATACCGCCGCCGGCGCGAAGTGTTGCAATAACAATTGGTCCGCCAAGGTTTGCAAGTTGGCGATCGGTGGGTGTTTTTCGGTTTCTTCGACCATAGCTGCAACGGGAAAATATTTGGTGGGGAAATCGACATTCAACGAAAAAGGGGTACCGATGCGGCGATAAATCCGGGATTTGTTGTCGATTACGCTAAATAAATGGCCGGCATTACCAATCGCTTCGGCGCTGCCGAGCAACAGAATACCGTGGTTGCCGAGGGTATAGTGAAACAACAAAATCAGTTTTTTCTGTAACTCCTGGTTTAAGTAAATCAAGAGATTGCGGCAGAAAAGCAGGTCGAGTTTGGTAAACGGCGGCTCCATAATCACGTTATGCGGCGCGAAAATCACCATCTCGCGGATATCCTTTTTTATGCGGTAGCCACTGCCATCGACACTAAAAAAACGGCTAAGCCTATCCTCGGACACATCGCTAACGATATTGGCGGGATAGAAACCTTGCCGCGCCTTGTCGATGGCATCCTGGTCCAGGTCGGTGGCAAAGATTTGCAGTTTGAACGGCTGCCGGCCCTGGCTTTCCGCCAACACTTCCTTGAAAATCATCGCCAGCGAATAAGCTTCCTCGCCGGTCGAGCACGCCGGGATCCAAGCCCTCAAGGACTTACCGGCCGGGTATTCGGTCAACAGCGCCGGAATGGCCTCGGACTTTAGCGACTCCCAGACCCCCGGATCGCGGAAAAAACTGGTGACGCCGATCAGCAATTCCTTGAACAACAAATCCAGTTCCTGAGGATTCTCGCGCAGATAGCGCACATATTTGGCTATCGAGTCGATTTGGTGCAAGCCCATGCGCCGCTCGATACGACGGTAGATGGTGTTTTTTTTGTACAGCAAAAAATCGTTGCCGGTACGTTCGCGCAGCAAGATAACAATTTGTTCCAGCGCGCTCCGGCCTTTTAAGGCCACCGCCAATTCAGGCACGACATGCAAACCGCGCGGACTGTGCCCGAGATAAGCCAGTATCTTATGCCACATCTCCGACGGTGGCGCCACGATATCCGCCAAGCCGGCATTGATCGCACTACGCGGCATCGAATCGAATTGAGCGGACTCCGGAGACTGCACTACAGCCAGACCGGCATTTTCCTTGATGGCGCGTAACCCCAAGGTACCGTCCGAACCCATACCCGACAGAATCACGCCGATTGCCCGCTCATGCTGGTCGTCGGCCAACGCTCGGAAAAACGCATCGATCGGCAATCGCAAGCCTCTTGGCGCCAGCGGCTCCAGTAGATGCAGTTTGCCGTGCAGGATGGACAAATCTTTATTGGGCGGAATCACATACACCCAGTCCGGCTTAACGTGCATGCGATCGCCGGCCTGAATGACTGTCAACGGCGAGGCGCGCTGCAATAATTCCGGTAGCATGCCTTGATGATGGGGATCGAGATGCTGAATAACGACAAACGCCACGCCACTGACTGCCGGAATCTGGGCAAAAAATTGTTCCATGGCATCCAACCCGCCCGCCGATGCACCGATGGCAATAATAGGCGGCTTACTATCGATACTGGCATTAGCGGCCGGGAAGGGGGGGCTGACTTGCGCTAAGGTGTCCGGTCCTAAACTGGCGACATGAGTTTTAACCATTTTTTCCGGTTCACTTGGGATTAGACGAATGCCGAGAATCAACGCCACTAGATTGTTGTCATTCCTTAGCGCGAGTTTAGCGGCTGCATTTTATGAGATCCGCAGAGGCTATGCTCGCCCTCGCTTAATGATTTCCAGCGTTAAAATTAACACAACCATAACATCACCTCGGTACGTTAACACACATAACGTCACAGTTCCGAAACGTGAATTACACCCCCAATTACACCCATCTCACGTTCCACGATTTGAAACGCAAAACCATCACAGGCAGGAATGAAACCGAACAGGAAAAAAGATGCGTTACAGGCTTGCCATCCTTGGTTTCCGTTTCTGGGCAATCCCTGCGGAGATGGCGGTTTTTGACTTAACCGAACAAAAATCCGGTGCCATTCAGGTACCTTTATTCGTAATTATTCAGTCAAAACAGCGTAAAACAAGCGTAGGCTGGGTAGGTGAAGCCCAGCCGGCAATCATGTGAATGGCACGGCTTTATACACGCTATAGGTCAAAACCGCCGAATAGATACATTTACGCTTGGCAATCGCCTTAGATGTTGAAATTTCTCTTCGAATTCTGCACAAACATGCAAAAAGCCCACTTTAAAAAGCAGGCTTTCGTTTAAATTTGAACCGCTTTTGGCTTAAAAATCCATCATTCTTCAATCCAGATCAATTCGACCCGGCGATTTTCGGATTTACCCGCTTCGGTAGCATTGTCGGCAATTGGCTGGGTTTCACCGTAACCTTTCGCTGACAATTTATTAGAGACACCCTTCATTTTCAGATATTCAACCACCGAATGCGCCCGGCGTTGCGAAAGCCTCATGTTGTAGGAATCCGTGCCTTCGCTGCTGGCGTGTCCCTGCACTTCGATTTCGTTCTTCTGCGGGAAGGCAATCAAATCCCTGGCAACAGCATCCAACAATTCTTTAGCATTCAAGCTCAGTTCGGCGGAATCGTATTCGAAGTGCTGTCCTCTGAGTATCAGCCTGACCGCGCAACCTTTGGCATCGACCATGGCGCCTTTGATAGTTCCAGGGCATTTATCCAGACAATCGTTGACGCCGTCGGCATCGGCATCGAGCTTGCTGCAATCGACTTTGGCCGCAACAACCGGAGCGGTTTCCATGCGGGTTTCGGACTTGGCCACGTATTTAGGCTTGTCGCCAAACGGTATCACCACACCCAGATTAACCGTCATATCGTGGAATTCGTCGGTACCCGCTTGGACGTGGGCATTGAGATTATTATTGTAGCGATAACGCACGTCGCTGCGAATCAACAAATGGTCGTTGACCTCGTAACTCGCCCCCACGCCAGCTTCGCCGATTAAACCAACGCCGCAGTTGGCGGAAGCGCAGGTATTCATGCCGCCCACGCCCACTACCGCATACGGCGAGAACGTGTCGCGGAAAAAATAGTATTGCAAATCGGCCGTGCCGCCGGCCAAGTCCCAAGGCCCGTTATCGCCGCCGAAACCTTGATAAAAACCTCGAAGTTCGGCGTTGAAATGCTCATCGATCATCTTGCCGACACCGACACCGCCACCCCAGCCATCGGCGGCACGCCTATCGCCGCCGGTATTGACAAACGAAGCGAAAGGCGCCACGTACCATCGATTATCGTCGAGTCGATCGGCGGCTTGGGCCAACGGTAGGCAACCCGCTCCGACCAACGATACTATGACCCATTGTTTTTGTTTCAGCATGATGCTTTCCTTTAATTAAAGTAAAAATAGAGTTCCAGGAGCGACATCGTCATGCTGCCAAACCCGGGAAACATGCTTGCCCGTTAGATCGGCCCCTACGGCCAACCCGACTGCCACCGTTACCCGGCGAAAACTGGCCGGGCACCTGAACAAGCAGGACATGTTGTTACAAAATCTCAAATGTAGCCTAACCGCAACAGCCGCGGAACGTCGGTGCGTTACCGCACATAGCCTAAAAATCCGTGCCTGCCGCTAACGGCTATAACGCATTTAGGGTTTACAGAATGAATACATAATTCCGCTACGAATATGTTCGGTAGCGTACCGACGAAGATCGGTCTTGCGCCTAGAGTGCATTACAGGGAATCGCTTAACCGGATGGTTCCGCCCCTGGATCGGCAAGCCAACACTGAATGGAGCAAGCATTTTCCGTTCGTCCGTTTATAGATGACCATGGCGAAGCCTGTCGAAAGACTTAATCAGTTAATCCTTAACCGGAGACCTAATCATGAAACAACTTAGCAAAGTTTTAGCCGCATTTATTGTGGCTCTTACATTAATCGCCGCAACGGGTTGCGCTTCAACGGCTAAACACGAGGGAACCGGCGAATATGTCGACGACAGCGTCATCACCACCAAGGTGAAAGCGATGTTATTCGACGAGCCCAATCTCAGATCGGGTCAGATCAATGTCGAAACTTTCAAGGGTGTCGTGCAATTGAGCGGCTTTGTCGGCACGCGAGCGGACATCAATCGAGCTGTCGAGATTGCTCGCGGCGTCAAAGGCGTGGAGTCGGTCAAAAACGACATGCGTCTTAAATAACCCAGGAAACCATAAATAAGGCATCGAATTTTACGCATGCGGCCGTCGATAAAATCGCCAGCGCCTATCTCCGCGACAATACCCGCGACTTTGCCGGGTATAGCGGTAGGCGCCCGCTTTGCCGCCGGCCAGGATGATCAAATCGTCCTGTCAACCGGCCCCATCGCATCAATCATGCAACGGCTGGCGCCGAAAGAGCAGCCAGCCGTTTTGTTGATCCATGCATTGGATGCTATCAAACCGCCGAGGCCTCCTCAGACTCGCGCCCGATCGACCTGCAGGCGGCGCTAGACTTTCCTGCCCGCAACCAGCAACAACGCACCGCCCGCCGCTATTGCCGCCACGCCAGCCCAAACCGGGATATTCACGGTCTTGGTATCCTTGACCAATAACTCTAACGGCCCCAACTTGGCCTCCTGCGTTGCCTGGGTATAGCTGAAACGGCCGTATATCAACCCCAATATCCCCGTAACGATCAGTAGGATGGCCACAATCTTGAGTGTGCTCATATCGTTTCCCCTAGCAATGATGGCGATAAAATTCTACAAACCCGGTGTAGCTAAAGAACTCGCCGGCCCTTTATAACCCGCAACACGATCACAATCAGCGCAATGACCAATAACAAATGAACGAATCCGCCAAGCGTGTAAGAGGAAACCAGGCCCAATAACCAGAGGACAATCAATACAATCGCTAATGTTTCAAGCATGTTTTACTCCCAAAATGCCCGTCGACTGACGGCGCAAAAAAGAATCGGAGACGAGCAATAACAGTGTTGCCGACAATGACCCGGTCACTTGACGCTCATCTCCGGTTAAAAATCGCATGCCGGATTTTTAATCCGCCGCGAAAGCGACAGCCGGCTTATTGGGCCGCTTTCAGATGCGTTACCGCTTCTTCCGCCGCTTTTTTCGCTAAATCGGCGTGCCCCTGCTTACCATGTTCGATGGCTGAATCCAGGCTCGTGGCACCGGCTTTCAAATGTTCTTCAGCGATGGTCACATGGCTCTTCGCCGTCTCCGCATGTTCGGTTATCGCCTTTGCATCGGCGGCCTTGGCCCCGGCTTCTGCATGCTTAAGGGCTTGCGCCATATGGCTTTCGGCGGCATAAGCGCCGAAACAAGCCATGGTCAAGGCAATGCCAACCCCAAAAGTGTTCAATTTCATAGCAGTAAGTTTCATAGTTGTTTCCTGAAAAATATTGGGAATATTCAGTTGCCATCGGGCAAATCAGGCCATCGTAATGGCTTGAGTTGCCAGATTGCAGGGGTACTTAGTCGGATTTTTTGATATCTTCCTTAAGATCCCCAAAACCCGCTCGGACCTTGCCGAGCGTTTTCTGAAGCGTGCCTTCCACTTCCAGTGTCTCGTCGTCCGTAATCTTACCGATTGCTTCCTTAACGTTGCCTTTGGCTTCTTCGACCCTGCCTTTCACTTGATCTTTATTCATAAGTCCCCCGGTAATTGTGAGTTTTTTACAACACGGCGCTGAAGGTACTCCAAGCGCCAAGCTATAACATACGCATACAAGGGGATGCAGTCGGTACGGCAACGCACATAGACTAAGAGCTAGTTTCGACGGCGCCCAATAACTTGAGCAGGAGTAGCGGTGTTGCGCCAGTACCACCTATGTGCCGGTCAATAAAGAGAGTTGCGACTTGGTCTATGAAACGGTGAACTGGTGGCCGACCAGTTGCCCGGATGTTTCGGCCAAGATTTTCGCGCAATTCAAAGTGGCCGGGCCGTTGTTGAAAAATATCCAGATACTTGATGGCGGGCCATTGGTCAGAGTATTCTTGATGCCCGCCGGCCCTGGCTGTGTATCGATTAAAAAAGAAACCGTGTTTTAGCCACACCAGGCGGATCGCGAACGGACCCAGCCACGTAGGCCGGAATAAGCGGTAGCGTTTCCGGCAGACTTTAAATCGCCGGAAACGCCTATCGGCTTATTCCGGCCTACGACTAAACAGGCGTTTTGCTGCTGTCGGCAAAGCTCGACGTCAAACCGGCATTCCGAACCTATCGATTGGATTTCAGGTTTAAAGTCCGGAATCGATGACTCAGCCGAGCAACCGCTTCGGCATATCGTCCTTTAACAGCACGCCGGAAATACCGCTGCGTAACGCTTCCCGGCTCAGATAGGCCAGTTTTTGCGCGGCGGCTTCATAGGACAAGCCGTCCGGCGGGCGGATGTTGGACAGGCAGTTGCGTTCGGCGTCGGTGTTACCTTCGCGCGGAGCGTAGGTCATATACACACCCAAGCTGTCGGCGGCGCTGAGGCCCGGGCGTTCGCCGACCACTATCACGGACAGACGGGCATGCAATAAAGCGCCGATGGGATCGGAAATGGCCACCCGCGCATTGGGCAGCAGACAAATGGGCGCGATGCTTAATTGCATTTCCGTGTAACGGGCCACGATGCGTTGCAATAACGGCATGCCATGGGTTTCCACCGCCGTCGACGACAGGCCGTTGCTGATAACAATCGCCACATCGAAACCCGGTTCGGCAACCTGTTTAAGGCGTTGCAAGCTGTCGTCATCCAACCGGCGCCCCAAATCGGGCCGCCGCAGATAGTGGGTTCTGTCGATTACCGGGGTGTTCAAACGGATATGAGCCAGCGACTGCTGCTGGAGTTGCTCGGCAAAATCGTCCACGTTCCAAGTTTGCTGCACGGCATCGCGGGCGCCGGCGTGCGCCAGCTGAAATTCAAGATAGGCCGCCGTGGTAACGCCGCTACCGGCCCGGCCCAAGGCGATTCTAGCCTGGGTGAAGCGGCGCAGGCCGTGCCAGGGATCGTTCATAGCGCTTCTCCCGAAATGCCGCGAAATTCGCTTAGTAAGGGGATACTCGAACGCGCATCCGCCAAGCTGTTGCGGCCATTGAAAATACCCATGCCATTCAGCCAGGCCTCGAACTCCGGCGCCGGCCTTAAACCCAACACCTGGCGCAAATACAGGGCATCGTGAAACGAGGTGCTTTGGTAAGCCAGCATCACATCGTCCGCGCCCGGCACCCCCATGATATAGGAGCATCCCGCCACGCCCAGCAGGGTCAGCAGATTATCCATATCGTTTTGATCGGCTTCGGCATGGTTGGTGTAGCACACGTCGCACCCCATCGGCAGACCCAGCAACTTGCCGCAAAAATGATCTTCCAGCCCGGCGCGGATGATTTGTTTGCCGTCGTACAGATATTCCGGGCCGATAAATCCCACCACGGTGTTGACCAAAAGCGGCGAAAACTCTCTGGCCACCGCGTAAGCCCGCGCTTCGCAGGTTTGGGCATCGATGCCGTGATGCGCATCGGCGGACAACGCGCTGCCCTGGCCGGTTTCGAAATACATCAGATTGCTGCCCGCATCGCCCCGCCCTAACGACTCGGCCATGGCTTTGGCTTCCCGCAGCATCGCCAAATCCACGCCAAAACTACGATTGGCGGCTTCGGTGCCGGCAATGGATTGAAACACCAAATCCACCGGCGCGCCGCGCTGCATCAGTTGCATGCTGGTGCTGACATGCGCCAGCACGCAGGATTGGGTCGGGATATGGTGATACTGGATAATGTCGTCCAGCAGATTCAGCAAGGTGCAGACATTGTCCAGATTATCGGTGGCGGGGTTGATGCCTATCACCGCGTCGCCGCTGCCGTACAGCAAGCCATCCAGAATACTGGCGGCAACCCCGCGCGGATTGTCGGTGGGGTGATTGGGTTGCAGGCGGGTGGAAAGCCGCCCCGGCAAGCCCAGGGTGTCGCGAAAACGTGTAACCACCCTGCAACGGCGCGCCACGGCGATCAAGTCCTGATTGCGCATGATCTTGCTGACCGCGGCCGCCATCTCCGGCGTCAAACCGAAACGCAGGTGTGACAAGTCGCTGCCGCCCGCCAACAGCCAGTCGCGGAATTCGCCGACGCTCATGGTCGCGAGCGGCGCGAAGGCAACAGCATCATGCTGTTGCAGAATCAGCCGGGACACTTCATCGGTTTCCGGAGCGATCAACGGTTCTTCGATAAACCGGCTTAACGGCACCTCGGCCAACAGGCGTTGCGCCAGCGCCCGTTCCACTTCCGATTCAGCCGCCAGCCCGGCTAATTCGTCGGCGGCACGGCACGGCGAGGCCTTGGCCAGCAAGGTACGCAAATTTTTAAAATTAAAGCATTTGCCTTGAACGGAAATCGAATAGTTCATGTTATGCGCCTATGGATAGCGGCGATCCCTTCTCACTGACCAGCCCGCAAGAGTACGGCAAGGATATGACGGTTATGTGACAGAACGATTGCCGGAAACGCTTACGCTTATTCCGGCCTACCCGATACCGGGACGGTTATCTCAACATCTCCAACGCCAAATCCGCCATGTTTTTCGAACCGCCGCCCTCGCCCAGCAGTGTTTTGACCCCTTGCAGTTCGAACAATACGCTTTGGCGATAATCCGCGTCGAACAGCAGGCGTTCTATTTCGCCGGCCAGATTTTCCGCACTGACGTCATCTTGGATTAGCTCTTTAACGATAGCCTTACCGGCGATAATGTTAGGCAAACCGATAAAGGGAATTTTTACCAGCTGTTTACCCAGCCAATAGGTAAACGGCGACAGGCGGTAGGCAATCAGCATCGGTACTTGCAGCAAGGCGATTTCCAACGATGCGGTTCCGGACGTGGTCATCACCGCATCGCAACATTGAATGGCGTCATAGACCTGCTGTTTGATGACCTTGACCGGCACGGCACAATCCCGCAGATAACTTTGCAGCACCTCATCGGAAACGGAATCGGCCTGCGGCAGCACGAATTGCAACTCGGGAACGCGCGGCGACAACAAGGTAACCGCCTGCAGCATGACCGGCAGCATGCGTTTGATTTCATTGGCCCGGCTACCGGGCAACACACCCACCACTTGGCGCGTGGCATCCAGGCCGAATAAAGCAAAGTCTTCCTGTTTGCCGCGCAAGGGATGTACTTTATCGACCGACGGGTGGCCGACGTAACGCACCGGGACGTTTTTCGCGTCGTAATAGGCCGTTTCGAACGGAAAGATTACCGCCATCATGTCGATGGCCTTGCCGTAAGTCTCCACCCGCCCCGGCCGCCAGGCCCAGACTTGCGGACTGACATAAAACAGCACTTTCACACCCCGGCGCTTGGCGAATTGCGCCAGTTTCAGATTGAATTCCTTGTAATCGACGCAGACCAGCAAATCCGGTTTTTCGTCGGCGACAAGCTGTTTCATCAGCCGCAAGGCCCGGCGAATTTCGCCGTAATGCTTAAGGATTTCCACCAAGCCGATCACGCCGATGCCGGACGAGTCGAAACGAATATCGATGCCGGCCTGGCGCATCTTGTTGCCGCCCATGCCCATGCCGCGAATACCCGGACATTGCTTATGCAATTCCTGAAACATATGCGCGGCGTGCTGATCGCCGGAGGATTCGCCGGCGCTAAACATCACCGTGTAGCTTGTGCTGGAATCGGACATTTGAACGGAGTTTGGGGAAACGTGGTGGGCTTTGCTTTGCTTAGCCCACCCTACATTTTTAACTTAGGCTCGGAAAACGTTACGAATAACGCCGACTATTTGTTTGACGGTTTCATCGCTCAAATTGGCGCAAATCGGCAGCGAGAAACAGCGCGCGGCCACCGATTCGGTTACCGGCAACGACAAACCGGCGCATTCGTCCTTGAACACATTTTGCCGGTGCAGCGGTACCGGGTAATAGACCGCGCAGCCGATCTGCCGGTCCTGCAAGGCTTTCATCACCTCGTCGCGGCGATCGCATAGCAAGGTGTATTGATGGTAAACGTGCACGCCCACCCCGTCTTCGTAAGGGGTGGTCAACGGTAAATCCTCCATCAGGCTGGAATATAAGTGCGCGGCGTGGCGGCGGGCGGCATTGTATTGATCGATGCGTTTCAATTTGGCCCGCAATACCACGGCCTGCAATTCATCCAACCGGCTGTTGTAACCGATTACGTCATGGTAATAACGCACATCGGATCCGTGGTTGCGGTATTGCCTGATTTTGGCCGCCGTGTCGTCGCAGTTTGTGGCGACCAGGCCGCCGTCGCCGAAACAGCCCAGGTTTTTGCTCGGAAAAAAACTGAAGCCCGCGGCAAGCCCGAAACTGCCGGTTTGCTGGTTGTTGACCGTGGCGCCGAAGGATTGCGCGCAGTCCTCGATCAGTTTCAGGCCGTGCTTGTCGCAAATGGCCTTGATGGCCGGCAGATCGGCCGGTTGGCCGAACAAGTGCACTGGCATCACCGCCTTGGTTTTAGGGGTAATCGCCTTCAAAATATTTTCCGGGGTAATATTGAAAGTACCCGGATCGATATCCACGAATACCGGCGTGGCGCCGACATATTTTATGGCCTCGGCGGTGGCGATAAAGGTAAAGGCGCTGGTGATGACTTCATCGCCCTGCCCTATGCCGGCCGCCAACAGCGCCAGATGCAATGCATCCGTTCCCGACGCGCAGCCGATCGCATGTTTGACCCCCAAGTATTCGGCTGCCTCTTTTTCGAACGCCTGCACATTCGGCCCTAGAATAAAGGCGCAATTGTCCAGGGTTTCGGCAAAGCCGCCCAGGATTTCGTCTTGAATGTCGGCGTATTGCGCCTTTAAATTGACCATGGGGATCATAGCTGCTGCCTTTAACCGTGTTTGAGGAATTTGGTGATTTCGATGGCGGTAGCCAGCGCTTTTCGCCCGGCCTCGCCCGATACCAGCGGATTTTCGCCGGTTTTGACGCAATGTACAAAATGTTTGATTTCTTCCAGCAAGGCATCGCCCGATTCGAATACCGATTCTTCGGTAACAATCTCGGGGATACCGGGGAACATTTCTTTTTCGCCGGTGCGGTGTTTGATCAACACACGGTTCTGGAAATCCACCGAAATATAGGAACAAGGCCGGAACATGCGCATTTTGCGCTCCATTTTCATGCTGATGCGGCTGGCGGTAACGTTGGCGACGCAACCGTTTTTGAAGGTAATGCGGGCGTTGGCGATATCGGTGCCCTGGGTCAAAACCGAGGTGCCGCTGGCATCGATTCGCTCCACTTCGGAACCGACCAGCGCCAGAATGATGTCGATATCGTGGATCATCAAATCCAGCACCACGCTGACATCGTTGGCGCGCGGGTTAAACGGCGACAGCCGGTGCGACTCGATAAATAGCGGCTTGTCTTCCATTTTTTCCAGCCCGGCCACGGCGGGATTGAATCGCTCCAGGTGCCCGACCTGCAGGATGACATTTTTTTCCCTGGCAATCGCAATCAACTCGTCGGCTTCTTCAACCGTTACCGTAATCGGCTTTTCCACCAACACGTGCGCCCCGGCATTTAGAAAATCGCGCGATACGAGGTGGTGCAAACTGGTGGGCACTACAACGCTAACCGCGTCGACTTGGCCCAACAGGGGTTGATAGTCCGTCATGGCTTGCGCGCCATGCAGCTGAGCGACTTGCTCGGCGGCGTCGCGGTTGATGTCGACCACGGCGACTAATTCGCAATCCTTTAACGCCGCATATTTTTCTGCATGAAATTTTCCCAAATAGCCGGCGCCTATCACGGCACACTTCAGTTTACTCATAAACGACCACACGTTGATTCAGCGTTCCCCCGAACCGTGGCGGCCCGGGCGTAAAACAGACTATTGTAACATTAGAACGTATTCAGAATCAGCCGTAGCTGCAAATCGCAAACCGCATATACCGCAATGAAAATGACGGCAAAAACCGCGATAAGCCTTTACTAAAACTTGGCCGCGGCTGGAAAACGTATGCCAATTTGACGATGCCGGCGGTAGCGCTTTCTAAAGGCAAGCGCCGGCATTATTCAGGAATAGGGCTCTTCGCCATTGAGCTTGATCCAGCGCAAGCGGTTGGCATTGCTGACCACCGTCACGGAGGACATGGCCATGGCCGCCCCGGCTATCATTGGGTTCAACAAAATGCCGAACAAGGGATACAACAAACCCGCCGCGACCGGAATGCCGATGGTGTTGTAAAAAAACGCGCCCAACAGATTTTGCTTGATATTGGCAACGGTCAATACTGACAACGCCATCGCCTCCGGCACTTTCAATAACGAACCTTGCAGCAACACCACATCGGCGCTTTCGATCGCCACATCGGTACCGGTGCCGATGGCAAAGCCGACATCGGCCTGCGCCAAGGCCGGCGCATCGTTAATGCCGTCGCCCACCATGCCGACCTTTTCGCCCTGGGCCTGCAATTCCTTGACAACCGTTGCCTTGTCTTGCGGCAACACTTGGGCGCGCACTTCGGTTATCCCCGCCTGGGCCGCAATGGCTTTAGCGGTGATTTCATTGTCGCCGGTCACCATCAGTACCCGCACGCCGCGTTGTTTTAACTGTTGTACAGCCCTTGCCGAATCGGCTTTGATCGGATCCGCCACCGCCACGATGCCCACCAGAATTTTGTCGGCCGCCAGCAGCATCGGCGTTTGCCCTTGCCCTGCCAATTCGGCCATAGTGTCGGCATGCGCATCGATGGCAATGCCATGCTCCGCCATCAGCGCGGCATTGCCGAACAGCCAGGGTTGCTTGTCGATCAAACCGGTGATGCCGTGGCCGGCCACGGCGTGAAATTTCCTGACCTTATCCAGCTTGAGTTGTTTCTGTTCGGCCGCCATCAATATTGCCGCCGCCAAGGGATGCTCGGAACCGGATTCCAGACTGGCGGCGCGTTGCAACACCTGATCTTCGCTGTAGCCTTCAAAAGCCGCGATATGCGACAACGTCGGCTTGCCCACCGTCACCGTGCCGGTTTTATCCAGAATCAGACAAGTCAATTTGCCGGCCGTTTGCAGGGCCTCGCCCTTGCGAATCAGCACACCCATCTGCGCCGCCCGGCCCACGGCCACCATCACCGAAATAGGCGTCGCCAGCCCCAAGGCGCACGGGCAGGCTATTACCAGCACAGTCATCGAGGTGACGAAGGCATAACCCAAGGATGGCGATGGACCGAAAATCAGCCAGATAAAAAAGGTGAATATCGAGATGGCCACTACCGCCGGCACGAAAACCGCCGAAATCTTATCAGCCAATTTGGCCAACTCGGGTTTGCTGCTTTGCGCCTGCCGCACGCTATAAATGATTTGCGCCAGCGCCGTATCGCGGCCGATACGGGTTGCGGTAAACAAGAAACTACCGTTTTGGTTGATGGTGCCGGCCGCCACATTGGCGCCGGCGCTTTTTTCCACCGGCAGCGATTCGCCGGTCAGCATGGATTCGTCGACCGTGGAATGGCCTTCCAGCAATACGCCGTCCACGGCGATTTTTTCGCCGGGCCTGACCCGCAACACCTCGCCCAAACCCACTTCTTCGATGGGAATGTCGACTTCCTGCCCGTCCCGCACTACCCTGGCGGTACGCGGCTGCAGGCCTATCAAGGCCCGAATGGCCGCCGAGGTTTTGCCGCGGGCGCGGGTCTCCAAGGCGCTACCCAAATTGATAAACGCCAGGATAATCGCGGACGCTTCGAAATACGCATGATTCGATAATGACGGCAGTTGGTCGGAATAATCGATGACGATGGAGGAATACAGCCAGGCCGAACCGGTACCCAAGGCAATCAGGGTATCCATATTGGCTTGCTTGACGCGCATCAATTTGATGGCGCTGGCGAAAAAGTGGCCGCCGGAATAAAACATCACCACCAGGGTCAAGACGGCGACGTTAGTCCAGAACCCGGTCCCGGCACTGGTGCCCATCAAAGGAAACCAGTCCAGATGCGCGCCCAACATCAGCGGCACCCCCAAGGCACCGGCCACGGCCGCTTTCCGCATCAAATCCCGGTAACGTTCTTCTTCCTGCTTTTCCTCTTCGCCCGGATCTTCCAAACCTTCCATCACCGCCGCATCGTAACCGGCCTGTTTCAAAGCCAATTTCATCTGCTCCGGTTCCGCCGCCCCCGTCACCACGGCCGAATGATCGGCAAAATTGACGTTAACGGTTTTCACCCCGGCCACGCCTTGTAGCGCCGTTTCCACGGCGGCAATGCAGCCGGCGCAGCGCATACCCAAAATGGATAAACGTATTTCCTGTTCCTGATTGAAAGTGTGTTCCGTATTCATAACAACCTGCTCGGATGGGTTTTGGTTTAACATTTAGGGAATGCGAATGACATCTCTACTCGACGCTGAACCCGGCGTCGGTGATGGCATCCTCGATTTCGTCCAGATCGGTTTTGCCGGGATCGAACTCAACCTCCACCTTTTTGTCCTGGTGCGACGCCTTGACGGACAACACGCCGTCGATCGCCTTTAGCGCGGTAGTTACCGTGTTTTCGCAACCGCCGCATTTCATGCCGGTGACGTTAATCGATGCTGATTCGGACATAATGTACCTCCTGAGTAAAATTGGAAAATTGCAAAAAACCTTAGCTTGGCGCCAACTCGACTTGGTTTTGTCACTCATGGTATAAGGTTTTTAATTTTCATCATAGTTCAACGCTTCTCGATTCGTAAACTAAATGACAGACTTCTTAATCGGTCGCCAACAAATCCTCGACCATAAACTGAATACCTTTGCCTATGAAATTCTGTTCCGCGGCAAGGATTTCGATTTATCGGTTCAAGAAAGCGCCGCCTCGGCCACCAATCAAGTCATTACCGACACCATACTGGAAATCGGCTTAAACGAATTGGTGGGGCCTCATCTGGCCTTTATCAACTTTACCGCGCAAAACATTCTGGAAAAGACCCCGCTGGACCTGCCCAGGGACCGCATCGTAGTGGAGGTTTTGGAGAATGTGAAAGTGGACATGCACATCGTCAAGAATTTGCGCGAATTGTCCTCGCGCGGCTATACCATCGCGCTGGACGATTTCGAGCTGACGCCGGAATGGCTGCCGCTGCTGGAATTTGTCGACATCATCAAACTGGACATCATGGCTTATAGCCTGGAAGACACCCGGCGGCTGATCGAAACACTAAAACCCTATAAACTCAAGCTGCTGGCGGAAAAAGTCGAGACGCATCAGGAGTTCAAATTATTACAGGAATGGGGCTGCGAACTGTTTCAAGGCTTTTTTTTCAGCAAGCCCAACATTGTGGAAGGCAAGCGCATCGGGGTCTCGCAAACCGCCACTCTGCAGCTGCTGGCGGCCATCAACAAGCCGGACGTCACTTTTCAGGCAGTCAGCAAAGTCATCTCCCAAGATGTCAGCTTGAGTTATAAATTGCTGCATTACATCAACTCGGCCTCCTTTGCCATACCCAACAAAATTCAATCGCTGCAACACGCCGCCACCTATCTGGGACTCAAGGAATTAAGACGCTGGACGAATATTTTGGCGCTTTCCTCCATGTCGTCGAAACCGCCCGCCGTATTACAAACCGTGTTAGTACGGGCCAAAATGTGCGAATTGCTGGCGACCGAGATCAAACAAGACCCGGAGACTTATTTTTTGGTGGGCTTGCTGTCCGGCCTGGACAGCATTTTGGATATGCCCTTGGAAAAAGGTTTGCAGCAATTGCCCTTATCCAATCTGGTCAGCGACGCGATATTACAAAAAACCGGTTCTGCCGGCGAAGCATTACAATACGCGCTGGATTACGAACGCTGGGATGTGGATCGGCCCACTTTCGGCAACATCAAGCCTAAGCGTATTGCCGACATCTACCTCGAATGCATCCAATGGTGGAGTACCCAGGTTTATCCCCATATTAAAAACACGGTCTAAATACCATGAAAATCCTTCCGAATCTGCTGTTTACCGGTTTTCTATTCTGTAGTCAAACGTTGCCGGCCGATGAAGTGACCGGGATCGGCCCCGAACAATTGCTGGACATGCAGCAAAACCGAAATGCACTGGTCGTCGACATTCGCACCGCGGACGAGTGGCAACATTCCGGCGTCATTGCCGATAGCCGCAAATTGCAATCCTTCGACCGGCAAGGCCGCTTCGACCAGGAAAAGTGGCTGGCCGACCTGGAGAAAATGAAGTCTTCTCCCGACCAACCGGTGATCCTGGTTTGCCGCTCCGGCAACCGCAGCGGCAAGGTCGGTGCGTTTTTGGCCCAACAAGCGGGCATGAAAAATATTTATCACCTGGATAACGGTCTGCAATCCTGGCTGAAAGCCGGCCACCCAGTCTCGCCCAATTGCTTACAAGTCGCCTGCAAATAACCTACATGTCATTAATTTCGCTCAGCAATCAAACCATCGCCCTGGCCGGCATCGCTCAGGCCTGCTCGTTGGTTCGCCAACTGGCCACCACCGGCAACGCGGATCCTGACGCCATGACGGCCAGTATCGGCAGCGTGCTAAAAATAGATTCGGACAGCGTGGCCGATGTTTACGGGGGCTTGAGCGGCATAAAACTCGGCCTGGAACAGCTGGATTTGCAGCTCACCAGCCGAGTGGTCGCCAACCCCGAGCAAGCCCGTTATGCTGCCCAATTGGTGCATCTGCAAAAACAGCTAAGCCAAAACCGCGACATGCTAAACCAGATCCGCACCGGCATTACCAAAGCGCAAAACCAAGCCGAACATTTCGGCGTCATGCACGAGAATGTATTGGCCAACCTGGCCGATGTATACCACGGCACCATCAGCACGCTGCAACCCCGCATCATGATTAATGGCGACCCGCAGCATCTCGGCAATCAAGCCACCGTCAACAAAATCCGCGCCCTGCTGCTGGCGGGCATTCGCGCCAGCCTGTTATGGCGGCAATGCGGCGGTAGCCGCTGGCATTTATTGGTCTCCAGAAAAAAATTGCAAGCCGAAGCCAAACGCCTGCTTTCGCAAATCTGAACGCCATGCCGGAATTACCCGAAGTCGAAACCAGCCGGCGCGGCATCGCGCCGCATATCCAGGGCAAAACCTTTCAGGAAATTATCGTGCGCCAACCGCGCTTGCGCTGGCCGGTGCCCGGCAGTTTGACAAGCACCCTGCCCGGTTTGCGCCTGGACCGGGTCGAGCGGCGCGGCAAATATTTATTGCTGGCCACAACGGCGGGCACCTTGATACTGCATTTAGGCATGTCGGGTAATCTGCGCATCTGCGACCGCGGACAGCCGGCGCTTAAGCACGACCACGCCGACTTTATCTTTAGCGACGGCACCCTCTTGCGCTTCAACGACCAACGCCGCTTCGGCGCCATTTTGTGGACCGACGCCCCCGCCGAGCAACATGCCTTGCTGGCCGAATTGGGGCCGGAACCGCTTTCCGACGCTTTCAACGCCGAATTCCTGCTGCATCATTGCCGCAACCGCCGCGCACCCATTAAAAGCCTGATCATGGACAGCCATGTCGTGGTCGGTGTGGGCAACATATATGCCAGCGAATCGTTATTCCTGGCCGGCGTGCACCCCAACCGGCCGGCGGGAGAGATTGAGCCGGCCGCTTGCCGGCGTCTTTGCGAAGCCATAAAAACCGTGTTGCAGCGGGCGATTGAGCAAGGGGGCACCACCTTGCGCGATTTCGTCAATGCGCAAGGCAAACCCGGTTATTTTCAGCAATCACTATCGGTATACGGCCGCGCGGGCCAGTCCTGTCTAAAGTGCGCCGAACCCATACAGCACATCAAGATCGGCCAGCGCGCCAGCTATTTCTGCGGCACCTGCCAAGCCTGACCGGCGGCCTATTTTTTCCAATCGAATACCGCGGTCACCCGATTACCCTTGCCGTGGTAAGTCAGGCTTGAACATAAGGTTTCCACCAGCTTGACGCCGCGCCCGCTAAAGCCTTCGTTGCTTTCCAACTTTTCATTGTGCATTTTCCAATCGAAACCGTCGCCGCTGTCCATCACCTTGATCGTTAACCGTCCGCCTTCCGGGGTTGGCCGATGGCTCACCGACAATCTCACTTTACCCTGCCCCCAATTAGCCAAGCGGTCTTCCTTTAGCTGATAAAAACGCATAAAACCTTCCGGAGTCGATTTAACGGTGGAATCCAGCTTCAATACGCCATGGTCCAAGGCATTGGCAAACAATTCGCCGACAATCAGAAAAATAGCCTGCCTATGCCGCTTTAAGCCTTGTATTTCCATCAAGGCATTCACCATCACCGGCACCGGATTGACTATCCGTAACGCATCGATACCGAACTCCATACTGCTTTTCCAATGCAAGGCCGCCGGCTGGTGCTCCGTTTCAATCTTAGGACTGGTTTGCCAGGGTATTTTGTCGACATCGCAAACCAGTTCGACCAGAGAAATATCGTCCTGCTGACTCGAGCCCTGGGTATGCTCATCCAGACAAGCCCGTAAGGCGCTAATCGCATCCCGCGGATTTTGCTTTACGGCATTGAGGACGCGCGCGCTACCGAAGGCCTCCCCGCGCGGATTTTCCGCTTCAAAAACGCCATCCGTCATCAGGAACACGTGGTGATGCTTGTCCACGCTGACATTTTGGATCTCCAGCTCGATGCGATCCAAAATCCCCAACGGCACATTCTTAGCCTGTACCGTTTTGTGGCTGCCGTCTAAATCGTTAACGATAAAATGCTCGGGCAAGCCGCAAGTAATCAAACTTAAGGTTTTAGAATCGGGATATAGCCCAACCGCGGTCGCCGCCAAAAACATGTTGGCCGGCAACATATTGTAGAGTTTGAGATTGATCTCCTGCACAATATCGGCCAGGGAAAACCCCTTGCGGGCCATGCCGTAAAAAGTATCCGCCACCGGCATCGCCCCCACGGACGCCGACAACCCATGCCCGGTGAAATCGCCCAACAACAAATACAATTGGTTGTCCGGTGTTTTTTCCGCCAACAGCAAATCGCCGTTAAAAAGGGCCAGCGGAGACATCACGGATTTAACCGCCTCGGTGCGCAGCAAATTGCGCTGGAACACCGTGTCGTAAATTTTGGCGGCCAACTCTTGTTCAATTTCCACATTTTGCAGATAGCTCATCAATTGGCTGCGCTGGTCGCATTCATGCCGATAGAGTTGCCGCATCCTGAAAGCGGATTTGATTTTGGTCTGCAATAAGCGGAAATTGACCGGCCGAACCACATAGCTATCGATATGGGCATACTCATAGCCATCCATCAAGGCGTCATCCAAGGCTTCGCTAATGACGATAACGGGCAAATAGGCGTCCGCCAAACTTCTGAAGCCAGCCACCTCGGCGTTTAAACAAGCGCTTGTCGCTATAATCAGCAGCCCCACGCCCTCCCCGGTTTCAAGGAATGCCAAGGCTTCCGCCGCGGAAGCCGCGCAATGGGTGCGATAGCCGGCTTTTGCCAGAAATTGCAACAAACTTCGATCGTGAATCTTGTCATCCGAAATCAATAAAATCGTTTCGGGATTCGCTTGGCTTGGTATGCTTACAGTCATGGTTTATAACAAAGATTACGGCAGTCGGACGACCGGCCGGCATTTTATAATAGGCGAACTTGTCAATTTTCCGAGCATGCTATTTATGTCGATACTGTTTTTTAATTTAAGAGGCGTTTCCGATGAAGAGGCGGAAGAGGTTAGAGAGCTGCTTTCGGCCAACGGCATCGCATTTTACGAAACCTCGGCGGGCATGTGGGGCATTTCGCTAGCGGCCATCTGGCTGCAACAAGCGGATGATTTAGCGCTAGCCCAACCATTGTTCGATGCCTATCAACAAGAGCGAGCCCGCCGGCAGCGGGCCTTGTACGCGGAACGTAAAAAGCAGGGCCGACAACCCGGTTTTTTACGTCACAACCTGCAAAACCCACTTCGGTTCATCGCCTTAAGTTTTATCTCGGCTCTGGTTATCTATGCTTCCTGTTATTGGGTACTTAAATTAGGCTTATAAAGGGGCCGCTCATGTCGCATTTAAAATAATCAGCATCCTTTGCACGTGCTCGGCGACTTCTATACCCAGATCGGTCAGATAGCCGCCGTCGGGCTGACTGGTCAGGCCTTTGCCGAACAAGCGTTTGGCGGCTTCGATCAGATGCGGCTCGGCATCTTGATGCACCTTTACGCCTTCCTGATGCGACGCCAGATTAAACAGGGATAATAAATGAATTTCTGCGACAGTTTCGTCGGATATGCGCATTGAGCTGCTCCTGATGGATGGTTTAGAAATCAATTGGGGCCGAGGCTTAAAGCCAGCCAGCTGTATATTCGTTTAATCAACATCATGGGATCATGTCGATAGGCGTGATTTTCGCCGTTAATCCTGATTTGCCGGTAAACCGGATTATCCTTGCCCAGCATGCGCCGTTGCCTGGCGGTATCCGCCACCTCCGGCAAGTCGAATTCCGCATACACGTCCAAAAATGGCAGCGCGATGTTTTTAATGAATTCGCCTATTTGCGCTTGCGGCAAAGCGCTGTCCGGCAGCGGCAGGCTAATCGTTGCCAGCGCGTCCAAACCCTTGGAATCCTGACTGAGCGTATAAGCCGCCATGGCGGCCCCCATCCCATACCCGACCAAGGCGATATTTTTCGCCCCCCGGTTGCGTAAATAATCCGCGCCGGCCTGGATCCGCCCGCGCGCTTCATCGAACAAGCCGTAGTAGTCCTCCCGGCTGGCGCCCATTTCCCGCAGCGGCAATTGTATCGACACGGTTGTCCAGCCATGCTGGGGCAATACGATGCGCAAACCGTGAACGACCGGCTGCTGGTCGGGGTGTTCGCCCATATCGTGCAACACGATCACTGCCCGGCTGTTGTCGGTTTTTTCGGCCTCGGTAAATAAAGCGAAAAACGGCTGCCCGCCGGAAGTCAGCCAAACCCCGCCGCTCTGGCCGGCACTCTGCTGTAAACCGTTGGCATAGTCCAGCTCGCGCTGCCGGTTGCCGGCCTGCACCGCCCCCATCGCGACCGACAGCATCAACAACCCCAGCAGCCTAAGCCTCACGGATAAGAACCGTCGCTGTAAAAGCCACTAAAGGTATAGCGTTCATGGATGTGCCGCAACAAAACCATAATGACCGAGGCCACCGGCAAGGCCAGCAAAACCCCCAAAAACCCGAATAATTGGCCGCCGGCCAGCACCGCAAAAATCACGGCGACCGGATGCAGGCCGATTTTATTGCCCACCAACCAGGGCGTCAGCAGCATGCTTTCCAGGCTGTGGCCGACGGCGAACACGATGAACACGGACAGCAGATGCATGGCATCCTGAAATTGCAGTATCGCCGCGATGCAGGCCATGCCGATACCCACGATGGCGCCCATATAGGGTATAAAACTGATCAGGCCCGCCATCATGCCTATCGGCAGCGCCAAATCGAGGCCGATCAGGCGCAGCCCGATGCTGTAAATCAGCCCCAGGGCCAACATGACATAAAACTGGCCGCGCAAAAAAGCGCCGAGCACCGTATCGGCCTCGGCGGCCAATTTGCCGACCGTGTTCGCCATGCGCCTGGGGAACAAATCGTGCACCTTGGCTACCAATTCATCCCAGTCGCGCAACAGGTAAAACGTAATGACGGGAATCAACACCGCATTCATCAGCCAGCCCAGTACAATCGCGCCGGAATGCGAAACGGATTGGAGAAAATTTTCCGTGACGGCCGAACCGCCTTGCCAGTAATTGCGCACCAGCTCAAGCAATTGTTCGGTTTTTAACGGCCGGATACCCTTGCCGAAATACTTTTGCAGGGTAGGAATGACGGATTTGTTCAGCCAATGCAAATAAGAGGGCAGTTTATCGATGAATTCGCCGATCTGATATTCAATCGTTGGAATGATGAATAATAAAATGGCGGTTGCGCCGATGATGATGCCGAAAAAAACCAGCATAACGGCCATGGTACGATTCAAGCGGAATTGTTTATAGCGCCAGGTTTCCAGCCTGTCCACCAGAGGGTCCCCCAGGTAGGCCAGGATGGCCGCCACGGCAAACGGCATTAGTATGGGGGCCAGCAAATACAGCAACCAACCCAAACCGGCCACCAAAAACAGCGCGAGCCACTTTTGCGAGTCATTCATAGTTAAATTCGCTCCAATAAAAACCGCTGCATCCGCGAAACCGTCTCCAAACCGTCATAACGGTGGCTGGTGGTAGAGGCGATTTAAGCAGCCTGATTAACCCAAAAGGCGTACGCCGCTACCGCTGCGCTCACCAAGCCCAAGGCGGCAAAGGCTATCCACAGCCATTTTTTCGAAATTTTTGCCGATGTTGCCATTAATTCCACCCCTTCGATACGGGCGTTGACGGCTTTAAACTTGCCGCCGGCATCTCGGCCGACCTGATAAAACAGTACATCGCCGCGTACCGGGCGGCGCGCCATGCCTTTCAATGCCGAAATATGCACAAAAATGTCCTTGTCGCCATTGTCCGGCTGGATAAAACCGAAACCTCTGTCGTCCTTCCAGGTTTTTAAAACCCCTCTTTGGAGCTCCTCTGTCATTGTCTTTACCTCTGTCTTATTATTGTTGTCATAAAAACCTTTCATGCCGTGCCCTACGCCAAGCCCGCGTCCGCTTGACACTTGAAAAACACTAGATTTCCGCTGTACAAGCCATCCATTGATGAATCCGCCCGCGGCATCGGCAGCATAATACCAGACCAAGCCGGGCTCCACCCATAACTGCGCACGGCGGCCGGCCCATGCGCCGAACCTTGCCTCGCGCGCGGTTGCGCCCGGCATTCGTTATCGCGAGAATACAAAGTTGGGCGATTCGGCACGACTGAAAGAGTCCCGCCATGCACCGAAAAGAGAATTACGCAACGGCGGCGGAAATTGCATTGACCATAAAGCCGCTTAGCGTGCGCCGGAAGGATTGGCGAATACCAATAAGGAAAATGGCGTCCCTACTAAATAGCAACCAGTAGAAACGCCGAATTGATTTAGAATTTTTTGTCGATCAGGACTTGGCCGTCAATGACCAGTTTCGATACGCCGCCCAGTTGCTGATGCAAGGTGCAGGAAGCGGTTTTGAAGTTATCGCCCTGTTCGCCAACCCATTCCAGAGTCACGTAGGTTTCCTTGTCCGTATCGGTTTTGGACGGGAAATAGACTTGAGTTCCGGTTTTATTTTGGATCAGTTTGGGACATTTGGTATTGGCCATCTCCTGCATGGCGACCAAGGTACGAATTTGCGACGCCGCCTCTTTTTCCTCGTTGGACTGCTCCTTATTGACGCCGACCATGATAAATCCCGCTGCAAAGACACCCGCAACCGCGAGCATCAACTTTTGTGATTCGCCCATGCTTACTCTCCTCTCGTTATAGTTATATTCGGTCAATCCGAATTCCTGCCGTTTCGGATTCTAAGCCATGTTGCCAATATCAGCAATTGATGATTCCGGCGGCGGCCGGAATCCTTCTAAATCCGCAAAGCGCTTATTGCGGATCGACTTGGGCAATCCAGTCGCCCAGATTGTAATAATTGGTGATGCGCGCAACCTTGCCGTCGCGAATGTCGAAAAACGCCCCGGCGGGCAGGCGGTATTTTTGACCGTTGGCTTCCGGCAAACCTTCATCGGTATTCAAATATTCGCCCAATACCACGAATTCCGCCGCCGCGCGCGTGCCGTCCTCGTTGGCCATAATCACCATATCGACCAACTGTTCGCGGTAATGGTGGTTCATTTTATCCATGAACTTGGCGAAAGCGGCTTTACCTTGTTCGCGGTCGCCCTGGTTGATGTCATGCACCACGTCGTCGGTCAGCAAACTCAGGAAAGTATCCATATCGTTGTTATTGAAAGCTTGATAGTAATTTTCGATAAGTTGTTTCGCTTGTTGCATGCTTGCGCTCATAGGAAAGGTTAAAAAGGCGGCAATTCTGCCAGAATCGGCGAAATATTTCAGCTTAAAATTCAACACCCTGCTCGGCTTTGATGCCGGTTTCGAAGGCGTGCTTGATGCGGGTCATTTCGGTGACGGTATGCGCAGCCTCTATCACTTCCTGTGCCGCGTTGCGGCCGGTCAGCACCAGGTGCAGCCAAGCCGGCTTGTCGTTTCGAATAAAGTCGGCGATTTCCCGGCCGCCGATCCAGCCGTAACCGCAGCAATAATTGATTTCGTCCAGCAGCACCAGATCGAATTCCCCGGACAACATCTTCTGCTTGCTGAACTCCCAGATTTCCCGGCTGGTTTTGATGTCCTGTTCCGGGTTTTTGGTATTCCAGGTAAAGCCGTCGCCCAAGGCATGCCATTCGATATTGTCGAAGCGCTCGGCGGCCTTTTGTTCGCCGGTTTGCCATTGGCCCTTGATGAACTGAATCACGCAGACCTTCATGCCCCAGCCGGCGGCGCGAAACACCATACCGAAGGCACTGGACGATTTGCCCTTACCTTCGCCGGTATGCACCAGCACCACGCCCTGTCGTCTCTCTCTCGTTTTCATGTCAGCCACTCCGTTATCGCCTTGCCGGCACTGGCAAAATACCAGTGATTGTAGGAGGCGCGTAAATTTTTATAGCGTATGCCTTGGTCGCCGTTACAGACAAAACCCGGCGTAAATGCCTGCCGGCTTTCCCGAACCGAATAATGGAATTCGTGCCCGCGCATGCCCGAGGCGTCTTCTCTGTAACCCAAGGCCGCCAGTTTGCTTTGCATGCAGGAATCGAACGGCAACACATTCGCCATCGGCCAGCGATTGCCCTGGCTGTCTATCAAGGCCTCGCCCAGCAGCATGGTGCCGCCGCATTCGGCCAACACCGGTTTACCCGATTCGATAAAGGCTTTTATCGACGCCAAACTAACAGACTCGGACAATTGCCGGACATATAACTCCGGGTAACCGCCCGGTAGCCACAGCGCATCGGCGGCGGGCACCGGCTGGCCGGCCACCGGCGAAAACCATGCCAGCCGCGCGCCCTGCTCCAACAAGTAATCGACATTGCCCGGATAAATGAAACAGCAGGCCTCATCCCTGGCAACGGCGATGGTTTTACCTTGCAGCCGCGCCGTCTCGCTTTCGGCAACATCGCCGGGAACACATTCGGCAAACGCCGCCAGCAACGCTTCATGCTCGACCCGCAAGGCCGCTTGAAAATCGGGTATCCGGGCTTGATCGGGAATCGTCAAGCCCAAATGCCTTTCCTCCAAGCCCGGCGCGGCCTTATCCAACCAAGCCAGCACCGGCGGCAAACCGTAGTCGGCCAAGGCCTCGGACAACAGGCGGGCATGGAACTCGCCGCCGACCCGGTTGGCGACAATGCCGGCGATTTCGACCCCGCGTTGGCGGGCAAAATCGCGGTAACCGCTCACCAGCGGCACGATGGAACCGGCGATGCCGCGCGCATCGACCACCAAAATAGCCGACACTGCGAGTTGGGCGGCCAAATCGACACTGGAACCGGCTTGGCCGACCCCGGAGCGGCCGTCGAACATGCCCATCACGCCTTCTATCAAGCCATACTCCGTCTGGCCGGCCAACCGGTTCAACACGCGGCGGGATTCGGTTATGCCCACCATTTGGGTATCCAGGTTATAGGATGGCGAACCGGTAACCGCCGCGTGCCAGAGCGGATCGAGAAAATCCGGCCCGACCTTGAATGCCCGCGGCTTCAGTGCTTGGTTTTTGAGGTATTGCAGCAAGGCCAGCATCACCGTGGTTTTACCGCAACCGGAATGCGTTCCGGCCAATAAAGCGATTCTCATGGTGGTCCGGACAGCTATTTGCGCAGCAAATTATGGATTTTAAAACTCAATATCAAAGCCGCCAGCAAAAACGTCACCGCGTTGGCGGCAATAATGGCCGGATTGGACAAATAAATGCCGTAGATCAACCACAATAACACCCCGCCGGTGAACAGGCTGTACATGCCCAGCGACAAGGAATCGGTATCGCGGGTTTTCAAAGTCAGAATGGCTTGCGGCAAAAACGACACCGTGGTCAGCGTGGCCGCCAGGTAGCCGATCAAATCGGGAACGATGTTCATAGGGAGGTTAAAGAGAAAAAAAACGCCGGCCAATGTAATACAGCAAGGCGGCCAACAGCAACTGCAGAAAGGTCAGCAACCAGAAATAACCGATAAACATCATGATTTTCACCGGCTTTTCCTGATCCTTGCGCCTGATCATCCACCAACTGCTTACCGTGGACATCAGCATCACAACCAATAACACAATAATCGCCGCATTCATCGGCTATCAACGTGGCGGCGGCGCCAGTACCTCGCGGGTACCGTTGGTCTCGGCCGGGCTGACCACGCCGGCGTTTTCCATGTCTTCGATGATGCGGGCGGCGCGGTTATAGCCGATTTTAAAGCGGCGTTGCACGCTGGAAATCGAGGCCTTTCTGGATTCGGTGACGAAGGCCACGGCTTCGTCGTATAAGGCGTCGCTTTCGCTGTCTTCGCCATCGGCCCCGGCCACATCGCCGCTGTCGGTACGTTCCTGAGTGATTTCGTCCAGATAATTGGTGGGGCCGGTTTTTTTCAAAAACTCCACCACTCTATGCACTTCATGATCGTCGACGAAGGCGCCGTGGGCGCGCAACGGGATGCTGGTGCCGGACGGCAGAAACAACATGTCGCCGTTACCCAGCAGCGCCTCGGCGCCGCCCTGGTCGATAATGGTACGGGAATCGATGCGCGATGAAACCTGAAACGAAATCCGGGTCGGCACGTTGGCCTTGATCAAACCGGTCAACACGTCCACCGAAGGGCGCTGAGTCGCCAACACCAAATGAATGCCCGCCGCCCTCGCCTTCTGCGCCAAGCGGGCGATCAATTCCTCGACCTTTTTACCCACCACCATCATCATGTCGGCCAATTCGTCGATGACGATGACGATACTGGGCAGGGTCATCAGCGTGGGATAGTCTTCCAGCGCCACCGGAGTCTCCGGCCTGAACAGCGGATCGCGGATCGGCTTGCCGGCCGCCTCCGCCTCGCGCACGGCATGGTTGTAACCGGCCAGATTACGCACCCCGACCTTGGACATCAGCTTATAACGGCGCTCCATTTCCGCCACCGCCCAGCGCAGGGCATTCTGGGCGTCCTTCATATCGGTGACGACCGGCGTCAACAAATGCGGAATGCCTTCGTAAACCGACAATTCCAGCATTTTCGGGTCTATCATGATCAGCCGCACATCGTCCGGTTTGGATTTGTACAGCAAACTCAAGATCATGGTATTGATGGCGACCGACTTACCGGAACCGGTGGTGCCGGCCACCAGCGCATGCGGCATCTTGCCCAGATCCGCCACTACCGGCGTACCGGAAATATCCTTGCCCATCGCAATGCTGAGCTTGGATTTGGAGCGCTCGAATTCGTCGGACACCAATAAGTCGCGCAATGACACCATTTCGCGTTCCTGATTGGGAATCTCCAGACCAATGACCGATTTGCCTTCTATCACCTCGACGATACGCACGCTGGTCACCGACAAGCCGCGCGCCAAATCCTTGGCCAGCGTGCTGATACGGCTGACTTTAACGCCCGCCGCCAAGCGCAACTCGAAACGGGTAATCACCGGCCCCGGCAGCACGGCTTCCACTTCAACGGCGATACCGTAATCCTGTAATACGTCCTCCACTTGCCTGGAAATTTCTTCCAGCTCCAGTTTGGAATAACGTTTGACTTTAATCTCGCGTTTATCCAGCAAGGTCAAGGGCGGCAAGGCGTTCAAATAAATGTCCGGTCCGAAATCCTCGATTTTGCCGTCTTTTCTACGTTGCGGCTTAGCGGCGGCCGGTTTTTCTATTTTCGCTTCGGGCGCCAGTTTTAAAATTTGCAGCTTGGGCTTTTTCGGCGCCTCTTCTTCATCCACCGCATCCGGTTTCGGCGGGCGGATTTTTTTGCCGGCGGCGGCCGGCCGTTGCGGCTTGTCGGCCCGGTAAAGCGCGGGCACGGCGATGGCTTTCCGGCCCACTACCGTGAACGCTCCCAAGGCGAATTTGCCCACCCAATTCATCGCGCCCAGCCAGGATAACCCGGTCAGCATGGTCACGCCGGTCATAAATACCGCCAGCAACAGCAGGGTCGAGCCGGAATTGCCCAGCAGATGCACCAGCACATCGCCGATTTCCCTGCCCAAAATACCGCCCGGACTTTCCGGCAAATCGACCTTGGTTCTTAAAAAATGCAAATGCAAAAAGAAAATCGCCGACCCGGAAACCATGGTGGCGATAAAGCCGCCGCTGCGGCTCAAAAACAACCAGCGATTACTTTGAGTATTGTCGGCGGCATACAGCATGTAGCCGTAACTGAACACCATCAGCGGAATCAGGTAAGCCATCAAACCGAAGAAATATAAAACGAAATTGGCCAGCCAGGCTCCCAACAGTCCGCAGGCATTGTTGAGTTCCTGAAACGAGGTGCTGTGGCTCCAGCCCGGATCGTTGGAATCGAATGTCAACAGGGCAATCAACAGAAACAGTCCGCAGCAGGAAAACCCCAGTAATGCAATTTCTCGAAAACCTTTCGCAGTTCTCTCTTCCACAACAGCTACCATGACTAAATGCTCGCAAAATAAAGCTCAATAAAACAGGATTATAGATGATAAAAGCAGATTTCACATTAGCTTAACCGCTTGACAGGCCAAACATAGGCAGCTTTACGGTTTTATCGCCCGCCAATTGCCCGTATAATTTTGCCACCTCAACCCGACATCTGGAGACTGCCTCAATGGCTGCCGCAAAACATTGCAAACTGTTAATTTTAGGTTCCGGCCCGGCCGGCTACACCGCCGCCGTTTACGCGGCGCGCGCCAATCTGAATCCGGTGATGATTACCGGTATGCAACAAGGCGGACAATTGACCACCACCACCGAAGTCGACAACTGGCCCGGCGACGTCGACGGCGTGCAAGGCCCCGAATTAATGGACAGAATGCTGCGCCATGCCGAGCGCTTCAATACCGAAGTAATCTTCGACCACATCCATACCGCCGACCTGTCCAAACGGCCTTTTACGCTAACCGGCGACAGCGGCGTCTATACCTGCGATGCGTTGATCGTAGCCACCGGCGCGTCGGCCAAATACCTGGGGCTGCCCTCGGAGGAAGACTTCAAAGGCCGCGGCGTGTCCGCCTGCGCCACCTGCGACGGCTTTTTCTACCGCAATAAACCGGTGGCCGTGATCGGCGGCGGCAACACCGCCGTTGAAGAAGCCTTGTATCTGGCCAATATCGCCTCCGAGGTCACCGTGGTACATAGACGCGATAAGTTCCGCTCCGAAAAAATCCTCTCCGACAAACTGCTGGAAAAGGCCAAATCCGGCAACGTGCGCATCGAGTGGAACCAGCAACTGGATGAAGTGCTGGGCGACGACATGGGCGTTACCGGCATCCGCATCAAAAACAGCCGGGACGGCTCGACCAAGGATATCGACGTACACGGGGTATTTATCGCCATCGGCCACACCCCCAACACCGATATTTTCGCCGGCCAGCTGGAGATGCAGCACGGCTATATCGTCGTCAACAGCGGCATTCAGGGCAATGCCACCGCCACCAGCGTACCCGGCGTATTCGCCGCCGGCGATGTGATGGACTCGGTTTACAAGCAAGCCATCACCTCGGCGGGCGCCGGTTGCATGGCGGCGCTGGACGCGGAAAAATTCCTGGACGAACTGACCGGTTAAGGTTTGGCGGGAGCAGCGGCAGGCTGTTCCCGCTTCATTCTCGATGCAACTCAACGTTCTCGACGCACTGAACCCCAATCAAGCTTTTCCATCACTCGACAAGGCACTGGGCGAACCCAACGGCTTGATTGCCGTGGGCGGCTGTTTGTCGCCGCAACGCATTCTCAACGCTTACCGGCACGGTATTTTTCCCTGGTTCAATCCCGGCGAACCCATCCTGTGGTGGTCTCCCGATCCGCGGCTGGTACTGTTTCCGGACAAGCTCATCGTGTCGCGCAGCTTGCGGAAAACCTTGCGTAAACAGTTGTTCGAAATCCGCTACGACAGCGCCTTCGAACAGGTCATCGCCGCTTGCGCCGCGCCGCGTAGCGACCAGGGCGGCACCTGGATTACCGGAGACATGAAACAGGCTTATCTGCAATTGCACAGAATGGGCTTTGCCCATAGCGTCGAAGCCTGGCAAGACCGACAGCTGGTCGGCGGCTTGTACGGCATCGGCATCGGCCGGGTATTTTTCGGCGAATCCATGTTCCACCGCAAAACCGATGCCTCGAAAGTCGTGTTCGCGCATCTGGTCGGGCAACTGACGCTTTGGGATTATCAACTGATAGACTGCCAAGTCAGCAGCGGACACCTGTTCAGCCTGGGAGCGGAAGAAATCCCGCGCCAAGTATTCGCCGGCCTGCTCGACCGGCTTTGTCCGTCGCCCCCCGCCCCATTAGCATGGCAAAAATGATATCCGTGCCATTGTGGCTCACCGCCGAACACGATTGCAGCTATCTGGACGGCAAACTGGCTCAATCGGCGGTGGTTCACCCCGACTTTGCCATGGACACCACGCTCTATGCGCACCTGATCGAACAAGGTTTCCGCCGCAGCGGCGATCAAGTCTACCGGCCCCATTGCGATAATTGCCGGGCCTGCGTGCCCAGCCGAATTCCGGTCGCGGCCTTTCGGGCCGACCGCAAGCAACGCCGCTGCGCCCGGCGCAATCAATATACCCAGGTTGTGATTAAAACCGCCGAATTCAACGAACGCCATTTCGATTTATACCGCCGTTACCAAATCGCCCGCCACGAAAAAACCTCGGACGCCGCTATCAGCCGCGAGGATTACCTGCATTTTTTGGGCAGCCACTGGTGCAATACCTGGTTTGTGGAATTTCTGATTGAGGGGCGGCTGGCGGCCGTCGCCGTGGTGGACGCATTGGACCGCGCGCTGTCGGCGGTGTATACCTTCTTCGATCCGGATTTCGACGATTACAGCCCCGGCGTGTTTGCGGTGTTATGGCAAATCGAAGAAGCCAGACGCCGGAAACTCGAATTCGTTTATCTGGGCTTTTGGATAGAAGATTGTCGTAAAATGCGTTACAAAATTCAGTACCAGCCGCTACAAGGCTTGATAGCCGGCCAGTGGCGGGATATCCACTTTCATCAGTCCGACGAGGAATAAGCAGTGCCCAAAGCCAACGAACTCAAGCAAGGAACCGCCATCGAAATCAACGGCGAGCCGTATGTGGTCAAAAAAATCGACGTGCGCAATCCGACTTCGCGCGGCGCCACCACGCTGTATAAAGTCCGCTTTACCCACATGAAAACCCGGCAAAAACTGGACGAAACCTTCAAAAGCGACGACATGCTGAAAGCCGCCGATTGCTCGCGTTGCGCCGTGCAATTTTCCTATCAGGACGGCGACAGCTATTACTTCATGAACAGCGAGACCTACGAACAATACGCGCTGTCGGCCGAAGACCTGGAAGGACAAACCGAATATCTGACCGACGGCCTGGAAGGCATCGTCATGCTGCTGATGGACGACGCGGCGCTGGGCATCCAGTTGCCCAACATCATTTCCCTGCAAATCGTCGAAACCCCGCCGGCCATGAAAGGCTCCAGCGCCACCAAACGCACCAAAACCGCCAAACTCAGCACCGGCCTGGAAGTCCAGGTGCCGGAATACATCGAGACCGGCGAGATCATTAGAGTCAACTCCGAAACCGGCGAATTTTCGTCGCGGGCCTGAGCCGGCGGCATCTGTAGTGGTCTAATAAAAAAGGACACCCGAATAGGTTGATAAACTATCCCTATCAACCTTGAAGGTAAAATGTTGTGTTCCGCGAACATGGACAGAAAAAGGCTTCACTCCCAACCTGCTTAATCGAGCTTAAACAAACACGCATAATGCCAACACAACATTTGGATCAAACGGTCTACTATGCCCACTCAGGTGCTCTTGAAGATTTATCCGATGGCCAAACCTTATTTGATCACCTGAGCGAAGTAAGTGAAATTGCCCGGCAAAACGCGCAGTGGTTCGGGGCTGAAGAGTTAGCCATGTATGCCGGCTTGCTTCATGATCTTGGCAAATATTGCCCTGAGTTTTTGAGGCGTCTACAAGGCGGAAAAATCAGGGTAGACCATGCCACTGCCGGGGCAAAGATAGCTAATGAGCGCTGGCAACAAATGGGAAAATTGCTTGCCTATTGCATCGCTGGACATCATGCCGGTTTAGCAAATGGCATTGATGAAGGGCAGCAGCGTTCAACGCTGGATGAGCGTTTGAAGCTTAAGTTCGGTGAAGATATTCCTCATCTTGATCCGGTATGGCAGCAGGAAATAAAACTGCCTACGCACTTAACGCCACCAGCATTAAAACTCCACAAGATTTGGCCCGGCTTTCAATTGGCTTTTTTTACCCGCATGATTTTTTCATGCTTGATTGATGCGGACAGGAGGGACACCAACAACTATTACCGTCGATTGGAAGGGAAAGGAAATGCTGAATCTAACTATCCGCCGCTGTCGGCTTTGCGCGAGCGGTTCAATACAAAATTAGAAAAAATTCAGCAGAACTTGGCAACCCAGCCGCCGAAAAGCATTAATCAACTCCGGCAACGCATACTTGACCACAGTCGCAAACAAGCGCAATTACCTCCCGGCTTGTTTTCGCTCACCGTACCGACCGGTGGCGGAAAAACCTATACCTCAATGGCCTTTGCATTGGATCATGCCATTGCCCATCAATTGCGTAGGATAATTTACGTCATTCCGTTTACCAGCATTATTGAACAGAACGCTAAAGTCTTCCGCGAAGCGTTTGGTGACGACTTGGCCTATGCGATCACGGAACATCACAGCGCTTTTGACGATACCAAGCTGCCGAATAACGACGCTCGCGATACCTTAAAACGAGCAATGGAAAGCTGGGATGCGCCCGTTATTGTTACTACCGCAGTGCAGTTTTTTGAATCCCTGTTTGCCGACCGACCTTCGCAATGCCGCAAGTTACACAACATTGCCGGTAGTGTGATTATTCTCGACGAGGCCCAGACCTTGCCGCTTAAATTGCTGCGGCCCATCATGGCGGCGATCGATGAACTGGCGTTGAATTACCGCTGCAGCGTTGTTTTATGTACCGCGACGCAACCCGCGCTAAAAAAAGCGGAGGGCTTCATCAATGGTTTTGAAAATGTCCGGGAAATTTCACCCGATCCGCTCGCTTTGTTTACTGAGCTTGAACGGGTCACGGTAAAAAACATCGGCGAGCAAACTGACGAACAACTACTGACCCATTTGCAGGAAAAAGAACAGGTATTAGTCATCGTCAACAATCGCCGCCATGCCCGTAGCTTGTATGACAGCATGAAGAAATTGAAGCTCGAAGGCGCGACTCATCTAACTACTTTGATGTGCGCCAAGCATCGCTCGCAAATTTTGGAAAAAGTGCGCGAAGACTTGTTAAATGGAAATCCCTGCCGTTTGGTTTCAACTTCTCTGATTGAGGCCGGCGTTGACGTTGATTTTCCATGCGTACTTCGCGCCGAAGCTGGCTTGGACTCCATTGCCCAAGCCGCAGGACGCTGTAACCGTGAAGGCAAGCGCGAGCCTAAAGATAGTGAAGTCTTGATATTTCAAAGCCCCGATTGGCGTGCGCCACCGGAACTGGAGCAATTGGCCGGCAATATGCGCGAGGTCATGCGTAATCATAACGGTAACTTGCTGTCACCCGGCGCTTTAACAAGCTATTTCAATGCGGTGTACTGGTCTAAAGGCGATGAACTGGACAAGAAAAAAATTCTGGAGGCCCATAACAATCACTGCCGAAAACTCAGCTTTCCATTTCAGAATATCGCCCGCGACTTTCGCATGATAGAAACCCGCCTCAAGCCGGTAATCATTGCATTTGATGATAACGCCACCAAGCTACTGCAAGACTTGGAGTATACCGAAAATGTCGGCGGTATCGCCCGTCAGTTACAGGTTTATTTGGTGCAAATACCTGAATATGCCTTTAAAGAGCTGTTAAAAGTCGGCGCTATTGAATCGATCCAGCCAGAAAAGTTCGGTGATCAGTTTTGGCGATTAATAGATTCCGATCTTTATGATAAAAAAGAGGCCGGGCTTAGTTGGGATAATCCATATTTTATTCAATCTGAAAATGGTGTTTGGTAACAGAGCGAACCCATACTTTCTTTTAACTCGACACAAGGATAAACATCATGGCGTACGGAATAAAACTACATATCTGGGGCGACTATGCGTGTTTTACCCGCCCGGAAATGAAGGTAGAGCGCGTGTCTTACGATGTCATCACCCCTTCGGCAGCGCGAGGCATTCTTGAGGCCATTCACTGGAAGCCGGCGATACGCTGGGTCATCGACAAGATTCACGTTCTACAACCGGTGCGTTTTGAGTCGATACGGCGTAACGAAGTCGGCAGCAAGATTTCTGCGGCTAAAATCAAAACCGCCATGCGTAGTCAGAGAGCTAATGATTTGTATCTTGTAGCCGATGATTCAACAGAACGGCAGCAACGCGCATCAACAGTCTTGCGTGATGTTGCTTATGTTATTGAAGCCCATTTTGAATTGACTGACGCAGCAACTGATAAAGATAATGAAGGCAAACATTTAGATATGTTCAGCCGTAGGGCACGGGATGGTCAATGCTTCCAGCAGCCTTGCATGGGCGTTCGTGAATTTCCCGCTTATTTTGCATTAGTTGAACCAGGAAATCCGTTGCCTGAATCACGGCTGACAGCTGAACAACAAAATCGTGATTTGGGGTGGATGCTGCACGATATTGATTTCGCCAATGGCATGACACCGCGTTTTTTCAAAGCCGAACTTAAAGGCGGCGTAATCAACGTGCCAGACTTTTATAGCGACGAGGTGAAAGCATGATACTGAGTTCCTTGGCGCAATATTATCAACGGCTCTCGGATTTGGCGCGTGTGCCGTCTTATGGATTTAGTGAAGAGCGTATTAACTATATTCTGGCTCTTAATCGCAATGGACAGCTTGTGGCTGTACAGTCAAACTTGTCGGATGACAAAAAGCCAAAAGGCAGATATTTAACTGTGCCTTGGTCTGTTAAACGAAGCGGGCAATTTACTGAAAAAGCATTTAAAAATGGAAAAAATAATGCGTTTTTCCTATGGGATAAGACGGCATATTGTCTTGGTGTTGAACTTAGCGATAAAAAAGATCGATTAATATCTCGGCTCACATTTGAAGCGTTCAAAAAATTACATTTGGATTTATTGGTTGATACTGAAGACGAAGGCTTACGTTCTGTTTGCCTTTTTTTAAAAAACTGGTCACCCGAACAATTTGAACCCCCACTTTTTAAAAATGAAATGCTTGATGCTAATTTTGCCTTTAAGCTCGATGGTGACAGGGAATATATTCATGAACGGCAGGAAGCGATAAATATTTGGTTACAAACTATCGCACCTAAAGCCGATGCCGACAAAACCGTATGTCTCGATACAGGGGTGAATGAGCCGTTCATGAATTTACATCCATCAATAAAAGGCGGTTATTTCACAAACTACGGTGGTCAATCAAGTGGGTGTTCGTTGGTTTCCTTTAATAAGGAATCGTTCGCATCTTACGGAAAGTCCCAAGGCGAAAATGCGCCTGTTTCGGAAATGGCTGCATTTGCTTACACGACAGCATTAAATTATTTGTTGAGACGTGAAAACAACCAGTGTGTATCTATCGGTGATACCAGTACCGTCTTTTGGGCTGTCGCCGGGGATGGGCAAACAGCACAGCAAGCTGAATCCTTATTTGCTTTTATGCTGAACATGCCTGCAGACGATGGAGAGCAAGCTACACAAATAAAACCGGTATTGGACAAAATAGCTAAAGGCAGGCCTTTAAACGAGTTTGCCCCTGATATTGACCCCGAAACCCGTTTTTTCGTCCTAGGTTTAGCGCCCAATGCCGCAAGGTTATCAATACGCTATTGGTTAGATACTACTTTCGGTGTATTGGCTGACAATATAGCAAAACATTATCAAGATTTAGCGCTTGAACCTGTTGCTTGGAACAAGCCACCCTCTATTTATCGGTTACTTATTCAAACTGCCGTGCATCGTAAGAAAAAAGCAGGCAAAGATAATAGTCAAAAATACGATACTAAATATAAAGAGATTCCACCGCAGTTAGCTGGGGAGTTAATGCGTTCAATAATAACGGGGCAACGTTACCCTGTTTCATTGCTTGCCAGACTAATATTACGCATACGTTCAGATAGTTATATCAGTCCGTTGCGGGTTGCCATGATTAAATCCGTACTCAATCGAAATTATCGCTTTGACCAATCAAAAGAGGCTATCACTATGGGATTAAATAAGGAGGAAGCAGATATTGCCTACCGGTTAGGGCGATTATTTGCGGTTTTGGAATTGGCACAAAATGCTGCTTTGGGAGATTTAAATGCAAATATAAAGGATCGCTTTTTTGGTAGTGCATCTGCATCCCCAAATATTACTTTTCCTCTATTGATGCGAAATTATGTTCATCATGTTTCTGGGTTACGGAAGGGTAAAAAGGCTAGATGGGTAAAAGATGCACCAAAATTAGCTGGTTGGCTGGAAAGAGAAACAGCGCAAATTTCGGCTGTTTTTTCATCCTGTAAGCCTTATCCAACCACCTTAAATTTAACCGAACAAGGCAGGTTTATTATCGGTTATTACCATCAAAAATTTACTAAACAAAACGAAGCTCCAGAAGAAATTGCTGACGTTGCAGAAAAAATAGATTCAGACACCGAAATAACAGGAGAAGAGTAATGACCATTCAAAACCGCTACGAATTTGTTTATTTATTTGACGTAAGCAACGGCAATCCCAATGGCGATCCAGACGCGGGCAATATGCCGCGTTTAGATCCCGAATCAAGTAAAGGCTTGATTACCGATGTCTGCTTAAAGCGAAAAATCCGTAATTTCATTGAGCTTACTCATTCAAACGAACCGGGTTATCAGCTATTCATACAAGAAAAAGCAATCTTAAACCATCAGATTGAACGGGCTTATACGGAAAGCGAGTCGGTTCGTAAAAACCTTGAGTTGTGGGATCAGTATCAAAAAGATAAAAAGGACAAAAAGAAAAAAGCTGAGGATAAAACACCTCAACCTGACAGACATTATGAAGATATTGCCCAAGATTGGATGTGTGAAAACTTTTATGATGTCCGAACGTTTGGGGCGGTTATGAGCACAGGTTCAAGCTCAGATTCAGAAGATGAGGATGGCGAAAAAAAGAGCAAAATTGTTAAACGGGCTGGACAAGTACGCGGCCCGGTTCAACTGGCATTCGCCAAATCGATAGACCCGATCATTCCGCTGGAAATATCCATCACCCGCATGGCGGTAACCACTGAAAAAGAGTCTGAAGAGCAGGCCGGCGGAAATCGTACCATGGGGCGAAAACACATTGTGCCTTACGGCTTGTACCGCGTACATGGCTTTATTTCCGCTAAGCTGGCGGAAAAAACCGGCTTTTCCGATACCGACCTGGAAAAACTCTGGCAAGCTTTGAGCTTAATGTTCGAACACGACCGCTCTGCCGCTCGTGGCGAAATGGCGGCGCGTAAACTGGTCGTCTTTAAACATAACGATGCGTTAGGCAATGTACCCGCTCATGCATTATTCGATCGCGTGAAAGTTGAACGCATTAACGGCGAAAAAGACACGCCGGCGTCGAGTTTTAGTGACTATAAAATCAGTGTCGACGAAACCGATCTTCAGGGTGTCACCGTAGACGAAAAATTTTGAATTGCCGATGTAACCCCTTGAACCCATCAATCCTAGGAATGATGTGTAAAAAAATTGTAGCAATATCAAAATAGCCTGAACCATTTCTATATAGTAAAACGAGGGTCAACGATGACCACCATCCAAATCAAACTAAAGGACGTTTATGTCGACCACTTGTTGGCGCTTATTTCCAGTCATAACGAAATACCGATTGATGACATCACTATTGAAGCACCGGCCCAAGCGGTCGATGCGGAAAAGTCGCATAGCAAAGCCAAACTGCTGCGCATCGCCCAAGAATGCGCGCAGCTGCCAACCCTGGATCAGCGTTCGGCGGAGCAAATTCTTGGCTATGCGGGTGATGACCGGGGTTTATGGGGTGGTGAATAATGGTCGTCGATTCATCGGCGCTGATTGCCGTGTTGCTGATGGAGCCGGGTGCCGAGCAGTTCTTGCAGCAACTTGCAGAGTCAGAGGCGCTTTACCTAAGTCCGGCCAGTTTGCTGGAAACGGCAATGGTCATTGAATACAAAAAGGGTAAAGTTGGTGCCGACAAACTGGATGAATTATTGGCGGAGTTGATGCCAATTATTGTTCCATTCGATCACCAGCAAGCCTTGCTTGCCAGAACGGCATGGCGCGAATATGGCAAAGGCCGACATCCGGCCAAGTTGAACTTCGGCGATTGTTGTAGTTACGCGCTGGCCAAGCAGCTGAATAAACCCTTGCTATTCAAGGGCAACGATTTTTCCCAAACGGATTTGCTGTTAATGAATTCCGGGGATTGAACGTCATGCTTGGTTCAAAAGTGTAAACCCGCAAAACTGGCTCAGAACAGGAAAACCCAATGGAACTGGAACCCATCTACCTCTCCCGTCTGCAACACTATCTCTATTGCCCCCGGCAGTTTGCCTTGATCGAACTGGAAGACGTCTGGATCGAAAATCAGTTTACCGCCGAGGGCAAGGTATTACATCAACGTGTAGACCAGCCCGATAAGCAAAAACGCGGCGATATTCGTACCGTGCGTTCCCTGCGTTTGTCTCACAGTACGCTGGGCATCGAAGGTGTGGCCGACGTGGTGGAATACCATCGCCAGCCCGACGGCACCGAGCAACCGTATCCAATCGAATACAAACGCGGCAAGCCCAAGGCGCACCGTGCCGACGAAGTGCAACTTTGCGCGCAGGCTTTGTGTCTGGAAGATACGGAAGGCTTGGCGGTACCGGAAGGGGCCTTGTTTTACGGTGAAGTACGACGCCGGCATGGCGTGGAGTTCGATGTTGGCTTACGCGAATTGACCTTGCAAACCATTCAAGCCTGCCGCGACATCGTGCAATCCAAAATCACCCCCAAGGCGGTTTATCAGGCTGGCAAATGCCGCAATTGCTCGCTGATCGAGCAATGTCATCCACAAGACTTCACCCGGCCTGCATCGGCCTGGTTGGCGCAACAACTGGCACAGGACTAAGCATGCGGCCGTTACGTAACGTGATTTACATTCAAACCCAGAATGCCTGGGTGCATAAGGATAACGACAATCTGGTGATGAAGGTCGGCGACGAGATAAAAGCCCGTGTACCGATACACAAACTACAAGGCTTGGTATGTTTCGGCCAAGTCAGTATCTCGCCGTATCTGATGGCGCATTGCGCGGAAAATGCTGTCACCATTACTTACCTGAATCAATTCGGCAAATTTCTGGCGCGCGTCGAAGGTCCGGTCAGCGGCAATGTGTTATTGCGCCGCACCCAACATTTGACCGGTGCCGACCGCGACAAAAGCGTTGCCATCGCCCGCACGATGTTGTCCGGCAAACTGTATAACCAGCGCGCGGTATTGCGCCGTTACCTGCGCGACTACGGCGATCAGCCCGACGGGCAAGCGATGGCGGCGGAATTGGCGACGGCGGAAAAACGATTGAGCCGCTGCCTGCAGCAACTAACCGACTGCGATGCCATCGATACGCTGATGGGACGGGAAGGCGAAGCGGCGCAAGTCTATTTCGGCGTGTTCCAACATTTGATCCGCCAGCCGGACTTTCAATTCGACGCCCGCAGGCGACGTCCGCCGACCGATCCGGTTAATGCCTTGTTGTCGTTTTGTTATACCTTGCTGACCCACGATTGCCGCTCGGCATTGGAAACTACCGGCCTTGATCCGGCCAGCGGCTTTCTGCATCAATTACGCAGCGGCCGGCCATCGCTAGCGTTGGACTTGGCGGAAGAATTTCGGCCGATGATAGACCGCTTCGTGCTGTCGTTAATCAACAAACGCCAATTGTCGCTCAAGGATTTTGAAGAATGGCCCAACGGCTCGTTCACTTTGAAGGAAGAGCCACGACGCACCTTGCTGGCGGCTTGGCAGGACCGCAAGCAGGATACCTTGACGCACCCCTGGTTCGAGGAATCGGTGTCGGTCGGTTTGTTGCCGTGGTTGCAGGCGCAGATTTTGGCAAGATTTTTGCGCGGCGATTGCGACAGTTATGTGCCGTTTTTGTGGAAATAAGCCGGAGTTTTAATCATGATGATCTTGGTGACTTACGACGTCAGCTTTAAAAACGATGGCGGCCCGAAGCGCCTGCGCCGCATGGCCAGATTGTGTCAAGTGTTTGGTCAGCGCGTGCAATATTCGGTGTTCGAGATTGAAGTGGATATGGCGCAATGGACTGAACTGAAGAATCAGCTGATGGGCGTAATGGATCCGGAAGAAGATAGTCTGCGGATTTATTACTTGGGTAGCAACTGGGAACGCAAGGTCGAACACATAGGCGCGAAGAAGGCTGTGGATTTGAACGGCTTATTGTTGTTGTGATGCGAACCCCAAGTGAACATGGAAATCCCGCTGGTTTCGCATTTGCGGAAATGTCCAGTGTTTACGCCGATTCTTGAATTTTCCGGAAATACTTTAGAATGTTATTTGCGTTGATTTTGATCGGTTCGCATTTCATAGGCGCTTTTGCCTTTGAAATCAACCGATAACCTTAACGCTGTCGCGCCCCACGCGGGCGCGTGGATTGAAACAATAATCTGCAAGGGCAAATAATCGGCCATGGTGTCGCGCCCCACGCGGGCGCGTGGATTGAAACATCGATGATGATCAAAGCCTTGAAGGGTGCCCGTCGCGCCCCACGCGGGCGCGTGGATTGAAACGGCCAAGAGTGCGGCAGGTGTAACCAAAAAACGTCGCGCCCCACGCGGGCGCGTGGATTGAAACGATTTTTGCCATCAAATCATCAAGTTCCGCATGTCGCGCCCCACGCGGGCGCGTGGATTGAAACACCCTGGGAATCCTGGGAGACGGATATCTGACGTCGCGCCCCACGCGGGCGCGTGGATTGAAACCGCGATATGGGGTATTGCGATGCGGAGTAACCGTCGCGCCCCACGCG
>NZ_JANIBK010000010.1 GCF_024505165.1 Methylomonas rivi | reverse complement strand
GTGGCCGGCAACACCGGCGGCACCGGCGCGGCGGCGGTTACCAGCCTGAAAAACACCGGCCGTTCGCCGGAAATCGGCATCGCCGAAGTGCATCAGGCGCTGGCGGCAAACGGCTTGCGCGACAAAGTCGTGCTGCGCTGCAGCGCAGCACACCAAAACGGCGTCGACGTGGTCAAATCAGCCATACTCGGCGGCGACTCCTTCGAATTCGGCACTACCGCGCTGATGATGCTGCGCTGCGTGATGGCGAAAAACTGTAACATCCGCTGCCCGGCCGGCTTGACCACCGCCCATGAAGAATTCAAGGGCGACCCGCGCGTTTTGGCCCAGTTTTTCATGAATCTGGCTCATGAAGTGCGCGAAATTCTGGCCAACCTCGGCTACGGCAGCCTGCGGGAAATTCGCGGCAAAACCGAACTGCTGCACTTAATCAACCACTCCAGCATGGTCGGTCAAATTCATCTGCACAAACTGTTGGCGGAAATCCAGGAAATTAAAATCGAAAAACCGATTTATCTGGAAAAAGATTTTGCCATTGACGACAAAATTTTCGCCCAAGTCAAAACGGCCCTATTCGAACAAGGCCAAAAACAGGTGGTCGTCGAAGGCGACGAATTCAAACTGAACAACCGCAACAAAACGGTGGGCGGACAAACCGCCATCGACATCGAGCGTTTATTGCAGTACGGCCTGGATGCCGACCAACTGGCCGCGTCAAAAATCATCTATACCAACCAGCATGGCCGCCGCTATCTGGCCGACGACACCATCATCGTCCGCACCCACGGCTCCGCCGGACAAAGTTATGCCGCATTCAACAACGACGGCATGCGCATGGAACACACCGGCACCTGTAACGACGGCGTCGGTAAAACCGCTTGCGGCGGCACTATCGTCATCAAATCGCCCGGCGGCGGTTCCCAAAAACCGGGCGAAAACGTGCTGATAGGCAACTTCGCACTGTTCGGCGCTTCCGGCGGCAGAACGTTTATCAACGGCGAGGCCGGCGACCGCTTTGCGGTACGCAACTCCGGCGCCATGGCCGTTGTGGAAGGCGTCGGCGACTTCGGCTGCGAATACATGATCAACGGCGCGGTTTTGAATCTGGGCGGCTTCGGCAAAGGTTTCTGCACAGGTATGTCCGGCGGCAACGCCTACCAGTACGACCCGGAAAACCGCCTGGGGGACCTGTACGATAAAACCTCCGTCAGCATACACAGCCTCGCCGACGGCTCCGAGGCGGCCGCCAGCCATGAACAATTCGTTCTGTACATGCTGGAGCAACACATCGAGCACACCGGTTCGGAAAAAGCCAAAACCATTCTGAGCAACTGGCCCGAAGAGCGCCGGCATTTCAAATTCGCGCTGCCGTTGTGGCTGAACAGAACCCAAACCGCGGAATTCCTCAGCCAATCCATGGACCGCAAGGCCATGATCGAGGAATTATCCGTGGCTTACGCGCAGAAACAAATCGAGCTGATCAAACAGGCTTATAAAAATAACACCACGTTATTTAACGGCGCCATCCCCGGTTACGGCGATATCGACAGCGAATTGACCTTAAAGCTGATCAATAGCTACGCCGTTATCGACAAGGCGCAACAAATTGCCAAGGACCAACTGGACAAAGCCGGCCAGCCGCTGACGGAAGCGCTGATCGACAAACACGCCCGCAAATTGGTGATGGACAGACCGCGCAAACTGCAGGACGCCTTGATCAAGAATATCCGCGAAGCCTATAGCCAATACGACGACGGCCAGTTGGCGACCCTGATGGCGGAAAAACGATTGAACGACTACAAAACCACCCTGATGCTGCGCGACGTGCAAAGCATCTATTCCATCGGCTCTACAGCCTGGATCATCGAACAGGACAAACTCAACCGTCAGGCCCTGGCCGGGTTACCGTCCATCGATAAAAACCTGGCAAGCCTGGAAAGCATGGCCATAGTCAAGGACATGCTGGAAAACGAAGCAGCCTAATAAACTGATTAGGTAAGCTGGGTTAAGCGAAAGCTCAACCCAGCTTAATAACCTCTGCCGGGTTTCGCTCTGCTCAACCCAGCCTACGTTGAAATATATAGTGATCGATCCGCACAGAATCGGCTCAAAGTTGGTAAATAAATGAAAGCACCTTTTATCCCATTAAACGCCCCTTACAGTGATACTCAACGCGCCTGGCTGAGCGGCTTTTTCGCCGGCATGCACAGCCATATGCTGCATAGCGCCGGCAGCATTAATCAAGCCGATGCCCGTATTCTGCATATTCTTTACGGCAGCCAGACCGGCAATTCCGAATCGCTGGCCAACGATGCCGCCGCCAGGGCCAAAAGCCACGGCCTGCACCCCCTTGTTAAAAGCATGGACGAAGTGGAAATCGGCCAACTGGCTAAAATGGAATATTTGCTGATCATCACCAGCACTTACGGCGAAGGCGCCATGCCGGATAATGCCGAAATGCTGTGGGAAGCCGCCAACGGTGACGATGTCCCGCGTCTGGAAAATCTTAAATACTCGGTACTGGCCTTGGGCGATACCAGCTACGACTTGTTCTGCCAAGCCGGCATAGATTGGGATAACCGCTTGGCGGAATTAGGCGGCAAACGCCTGTTCGAGCGGGTCGATTGCGATGTCGACTTCGAATCGCCGGCTGAAAAATGGCTCAGCGAAGTGATTCCGCTGATGGCGGAAGGCGCCGCTACCGTGGCGGTCATCGATACCGAAAGCCATGCCGCAAAATCCGCTTATAACCGGAAAAACCCCTTCCCGGCCAAACTCAGCGTCAACCGTATTATCACGGCACTGGATTCATCCAAGGAAACCCGCCATTACGAAATCTCGATCGCCGGTTCCGGCTTGAGTTACGAAGCCGGGGACGCCATGTGCGTGATCCCCAGCAACTGCCCCGAACTGGTCGCCGCTATGTTAACGGCCCTGGGCTGCAGCGGAAACGAAGAAGAGCCGGTCAACGGCGAATTGATGCAGCTTTCGGAGGCCTTGCGCACGCAGTTTGAAATCAAGTTGCCCAGCAAGGAACTGCTGGAAGAAATCGCCAAACGCTCCGGCGATCACGATCTTAATGCCTTGCTGAGAGCGGGCGACAAAGACAAACTGAACGATTATTTGTGGGGGCGCGACACCCTGGACTTACTACTGCAATTCCCCGCCGTCGAATTTTCCGCAGCCGAGTTTTTACGCTTGCTCAAGCCGCTGCAACACCGCGCCTACTCCATTTCATCCAGCGGTAAAAAATATCCGGACAGCGTGCATCTGACCGTCGCCAGCGTGCGCTACGATGCTCACGGCCGCCACCACAAAGGCGTTTGCTCGACCTATCTGGCCGACTTGGCCGGCGAAGGCGGCGAAGTAAAAATTTTCTTTACCCCCAACAATAATTTCCGGGTACCCAACGACGATAGTCTACCGATGATCATGGTCGGCCCCGGCACCGGTATCGCGCCGTTCCGCGCCTTCCTGCAGGAACGCGAATTCCGCAATGCCGCCGGTAAAAACTGGCTGTTCTTCGGCGATCGCAACGCCGCCACCGACTTTATCTACCGCGAGGAAATCGAAGCCATGCAAACCAGCGGCCTGCTGACCAAACTGGATTTGGCTTTTTCCCGCGATCAGGCCGAAAAAATCTATGTGCAAGATCGCATGCTGGAAAACGGCGCCGAGTTATACGCTTGGCTGGAGCAAGGCGGCTACTTCTTCGTTTGCGGCGACGCTTACCGCATGGCCAAGGATGTCGACCAGGCCTTGCACGACGTGGTCCGCATCCACGGCAACAAAACCGTCACCGAAACCGTCGATTACGTCAACCAGCTGAAAAAGGACAAACGTTATGTGCGCGATGTCTATTAATAACCGGTTTTAACGGTATTTGTAAAAAGCCGTGGTTTCTACCGGAAGCCGCGGCTTTTTTTACTCATGTAATACTTACAACCGAGTAAACGTTTTCACATTAACCTAACCGCCGCGAAACCTTAAATCCTACTCGGAATTTTCGTTAGGCGAGTTATTTGCTATCATGCCGCCATTGCCGTCAATTAGGGATAACTCTATGTCTTTCAAAAATGTATTTTATTTTTCCGGGCTATTGGCCTGTCTCGGTGTTCCGGCCGCCGTGGCCGGCTTCGCGTCTGTTACGCCAACCATTACGACTTCAGGAGCATCAACCGTAGGTGTCGATAACGGCTATGCCGGTTTGAAATGGACCCTGGACGGTGGGTTTGCCCCGGCGATCGTGGTCGGCTATCGCCATGCCGAAGTCACTACTGGCGGGAACGCCCAAGGCGCGGATGTATCTTTCAGCTTCAATATTTTTAACGGCTTTGAACCCGGTAAGCTGCGGGTCAAATACTTCAACGGCCAAGAAAATATCCAGGGCGAAGTGGGCGCCGGCTATGATTTCAGCAAGGGTTTATTCGCCGGCATAGGCGCCCAGGGGCCGTTCTCTAATCTCGGCGTCGATTATAACTTTACCGATAGCAACCATTGGGAACCTTACTTCATTATCAATACCCTGGGCGAATACAATAAACCCAGCAGAAACACGATTATTAGCTGCCCGGCAAACTCAACCTATAATAATGCGACGGGTTTATGCGTCTTTAATCCGGCTTAAGTTCTCCGCTGGGTATGAGTTGCTATTTAGGGGGGCTGTTTTCAAAGGATAACCTCTGGTCCAGGCGCCGCTGGCTGAATAGCATTGCCATACTGTGCGGCGCTTGGCTGGGTAAATTCTCCGATACCGACGCTAAAGATTACGAACTCTCCCGCCATGAAGACACCCTACGCATCTTGGTGGACAGCATCCTTCCCGCGGACGATCTCACTCCCGCCGCCAGTACATTGTCCGTACACAGTCAACTTCTCGCAATCGCGCAACAGGATGCAACTCTGGGCAGGCTGATTTCTCAGGGCTGCGGCTGGCTGGAACAAACTTACGGTGCTTTGAGCGCGCTGAATACCGCCCAAATAGAGCAACTGTTGCAAGCCATGAGCGTAGCCGATTGGGAATCCGGCCCGCGGGTGTTTTTTCATGAAATTCGCGATCGTTCCGTACAACTTTATTATGCCGACTCGCGGTCATGGGCGGGATTGGCCGTTAACCGTCCGCCCCAATACCTCGGTTATCCCGCCGCCGTCGAAAAGTGAAATCCGCGGACGTAATCATTATCGGCGCCGGGGCCGCTGGCGCGGCCATGGCTTGGCGGCTTACTCAGCATGGTTTGAACGTGTTGATGCTGGATGCCGGCCCCCGTTATCAGCCGGACCGCGACTATAGGCTGCACACCGATGACTGGGAAATGGCGCAATTTCCTTACAAAGCGCATTCGAAAGGTCAATATAGCTTCGACATCGGTGCCTCGTTATCCCCTGAATGGGAAAATTTACGCTCATGGAACCTTGTGGCCGGCCCGCTGAATCGAACTAGAGTGCGAGCCGTGGCCGGCTCCGGCTACCATCACGTCCGCGGTATAGGCGGCAGTACCTTGCATTATACCGGCGAAGCGCATAGGCTAAATCCGCAGGCCATGAACCTTTATAGCCGGCATGGTGTTGGGGCCGATTGGCCGGTCAGCTACGCCGAGCTGGAACCCTATTATGTCATTGCCGAAAATCTGATCGGCGTGGCCGGACCCGACGACCAGCCGTTCCGCTGGCGCAGCCAACCATACCCATTGCCCGCTCATCCGTTTTGCAAGGCGTCCCGCCGCATAGCCGCAACCGGACCTCTGCTGGGCATGCGCTGGCAAGCCAATAGTCGGGCGGCCCTGTCCAAACCTTTCGACGGCCGTCCGGCGTGCAATTATTGCGGCAACTGCGGTTACGGCTGCCCGATAGGCGACAAGGGGTCGGCGGATGTTACCTTTATCCGTCATGCCTTAAACTCTGGGCGTTGCCTGATTGCAGCCGAAACAGTGGCAACCCGTTTGATCAGCGACCCCGGCGGACGCATAACAGGGGTCAACGTTATCGAAAACCAACAAACCAGCAAAAAATTGGAGGCCCCTATTGTTGTTTTGGCTGGAGGTGCCGTGGAAACCCCCCGTTTACTTTTAAATTCGGCAAATCGTGAGTTTAATCAGGGTCTAGCCAACAGCAATGGCCAAGTTGGCCGTAATTTTATGGACTCCCTGATTTGGGTCAGCACCGGCATGCTGGACACATCGGCGGATAGTTTCCAAGGCCTGCCCGCCGACGCCATTTGTTGGGATTTCAATGCGCCCGATGCCATCCCCGGTGTGGTCGGCGGTTGTCGATTTACCTCCTCTACCCAGGAAATCGGTTTGACGGGGCCTATCAACTATGCCAGACGAATTGTTCCTGGTTTCGGAGCTGCATTAAAGGCCGGGATTCGCAACTCGCTTGGCCACGCGGTATCGGTCTCCAGCTTTGGTGAAATGCTGCCCAACCCGGAAACCCGTATTGATATTGACACCAAGCAAACCGATGCATTCGGCTTACCCCTGGCGCGCATCCGTTCCCGGTTAACAGAAATGGATTTAAAGCGTTTGCGCTTCATGGCCCAGCAATGCCGGCGAATTATAGAAGCGACAGGCGCCGGCCGTTTGGTGGAGGAATTCGGCAGCTACGACCATTTCAGCGCCACCCATGTATTCGGTTCCTGTCGAATGGGAAACGACCCCAAAAGCTCGGTTGTCAACGCTTGCGGACGCGCGCACGAATCGAGCAATTTATACATAGCCGATGCCAGCATTTTCCCCAGTAGCGGAGGCGGCGAAGCGCCTTCGTTGACTATCCAGGCGCTAGCCTTGCGAATTGCCGACCTCATTGCCAGCAATGCAAAGGATTCATGAGGGTCATCGAAAGCCTCCGATCCCAAGGAATAGCGGCTTCTATTTTACTCGTCCGGAAAATGGCGGGCCGTTAGCCGGAATTTAACAAAGACATCATTTTTTAGCTTTGAATCCACCGAACAATCCGCTCAACTGCGAAGCGGCTTTATTTGCCTTACCGGCGGGTTTCCCGGCTTCCGCTTCGGTTTCTTGCGCGGCGGCCGGAGCCGATGCGGACTCGGCCTCCGTTTTTGCCGGCTGAGGCGGAGATTTTTTAAAACCGCCAAGCAAACCGGATAACCTGTCGTTTAAGCCCTTATCCGGTTGGGTATTTTTAACCGGCTCGGCCTGTTCCAAGGCTTCGACCCTTGCCTCGGCCACCGCCGGCATGTCCGCAACTTCGGCCGCTTCCGCTTCGATAACGGCCTTGCCCGGACTACCCAATTTTTCGTCCATTTTGGAGAATTTATCCATCGCCCGGCCGAACAGACCCTTCATTTTATGACCCGCCGCCGGTTTGGCTGATTCCGCCGCCGACGCTTTTGAAACAGCGGCTTGCGGTTTTGGCGTTACAGGGGCAGGTTCCGGTTTAATTGCCGGCGCGACCGGTCCGGTTTCCGGCGGCTTAACCGGCTCCGGCGCTTGTTGAACCGCCGTTTGGGCAGGCGCCTGAGCAACTGCCGCCGCCGCTGCCGGTTTTTCGTACGCTTGCTGGCGCGGCACGTCCGCATGCCGGTGTTGCAGTTGTTGCGCCAGTTGCAGTTTGTCCTGCTCCAACTGTTTTTGCGCCGCTTCGTATTGTTCGACGGCCAATTCCAATTTGACCAGTTGCTGGGTCTGAGTGTCCAAACGATTTTCCAGACTGCCGATCAGCATGTCCTTCTCGGCCAGTTTGGCCGTTTCGGCATGCAGGTTTAATTGCAGCTGGGTTTTGGCCTGTTGCTCATTCTGAAAGCGGTCGGCAACCCGGGCGATTACGGCTTCGTATTCCGGCAACAGATTTTCCGCGTCGGCCGCCGGCAAGTTATGCAGATTCAATTCGAAACAATCGACCAAGTTGACCAAGCTGCCGGCCAATAGCCGATTGCTTGTATTCAAGCGTAACTCGTTATCCGCGGCACGTTGCGACTCGGCCCGCGCGGCTTGCTCGGCAGCCGTCACCCGTTCCGCGGCTTCCGCCAATTGCTGTTGCAAAGTTGCCAACTGTTGATTGGCTTCGTCTAAACCGGCCTGGGTCTGGTCCTTGGCTTTGTTGATTTGGACAATGTTTCGTTTTAAAAACCCGATCCGAATACTGTAAAAAATAGCCGTCAGCAACCACACGGAAACCGCAAGACAAATGGCATATTCCCGATTATGCAGGGTCAATTGGTACCACTGTTGCAGCAATTCTTCAAAAAAAGGCACAAGTTTTTGCACGGTTTCCATTGCGGGTTCCTGTTTTATAATTATTTGAAAATCGGGTCATCGAAAAGACGACGGTAAAAGTGCGTATTGTATAACGGCCAGCTTATATTTCGTTGAGTAACGATAATTCGGCGGGATGCGGGGTCATGTAGAAAGACTCGTCGACAAAGGCATCCGGCTGTTTACGAAAATGATGCCGCAACAAGGTCAACGGCACGATCAAGGGCACGTTACCCTGACGGTAGCTTTCGATGGTATCCACCAACTCCTGCTTATCGTCGCTATCGATAGTACGCTTTAAATAGCCCTGAATATGCTGCAATACATTGACATGATTACCCCGAGTGGCGACGATCTTAAGGCAAGCCATTAATTCGGTAATGTAGCGTTGGGCAATCTCATCGAGATTATCGGCGCGCACTTCGGCAATCAGCCGCCCCAATTCCCTGGCCCGATTTTGCTCGTGGCTCATGGCAATCAATTTATGCCGGCTATGGAAGCGCATCAAGCCGTGGGCGGTTAACGGACTTTGGCACATTTGCCGCCAACGGTGGCGCACAAACACCCGTTGGATAAAGTTCTCCCGCAAGCCCGGATCGCCCAAACGGCCTTCTTCCTCGATGGGCAGGGTCGGAAACCGTTGCTGTAGATAGTCGGCAAACACCCCTACCCCGCTACGGGCCGGTATGTCGTTTTTATAGACTTTGACCCGCTCCATGCCGCAACTGGGCGAATCCTTCTTCAGAATATAGCCGCACAAACCATCCAGCCAGGGGCTTTGTTTTTCGGCTGTTTCCCGCAAGGCTTCCGTGACATCCAGACTGTGATCCTTGACACCCACCACCCGGATATGCGAACCGATGTCCCGCAACTGCACGGCCGGACGCGGTACGCCCAGGCCGGCTTCCACTTCGGGGCAAAAGGCTCTGAACTGAAAATATTGACCCAGGGTGCGTTCGATGTAACTGTGGTATTTGTGCGCGCCGTCGTAGCGGACTAAATTGCCCAGCAAACAACTGCTGATGCCTACTAAAATACTATCCATATTGGTGTTTACGGTTGAGGTTGCAAATAAATCAAATCCTGGGTCGGAAAACCCAGTCCCCGGGCCTTTTCCACCAAAGATTGCACTACGGCACCATCCAGGCTTGGGCTACGCGCTAAAATCCACAAATAATCGGTATTGGGGCCCGCAATCATCGCATACCGATAAGCCGCTTTATCCAGCGCGATGATGTTATAGGCCCCATAAAAAGGTCCGAAAAACGACACTTTCAAGCGACCCTCGTCCGGTCTGCCGATGAAATAAGCTTTGCCTTCGGCCGTTTGCCTTTGCTGCTCCTCGGCGTTGTATCCGCTGTTCAGCACCTTGACGCCGCCATCCTCGCGCAGGCTGTACTCGGCGGTAACCTGGGTCAAACCCCGCTCGAAGCCGTGATCCAGCCGGGCGATTTCATGCCAGGTGCCCAAATAACGGCTCAGTTCGAATCCCGTTACCGGCTCAACCCCTTCAGGTATGCCGGTGCAAGCCGCCAAACTCAAAACCGCAACAAAACATAAAAAACGCCGCATAGTACACCTATAGTTGTTGGCCAGCTTGCTGAAACAGCAGCTTGGCCCGCTCGCTACGTATACCGTGTTCCACCATCGGCGGCGGATAAGCGCCCGCCAATGGTTGTTTAAACCAGTTATGAATCAGCGTCGGCGCATAGCCGTTTAATTCGGGCAACCAGTATTTGATATACACGCAATCGGGATCGAATTTTTTTTGCTGTAGCCACGGATTGAAAATTCGGAAATAAGGCTGGGCGTCACAGCCGGTAGAGGCCGCCCATTGCCAGTTGCCGTTGTTCAGGCAAGGGTCGTAATCCAGCAAATGCCGGGCGAAATAGCGTTCGCCCCAGCGCCAATCAATATGCAAATCCTTGACTAAAAACGAAGCGGTTATCATGCGCACCCGGTTATGCATGCCGCCGGTCCGGTTCAATTGCCGCATGCCGGCGTCGACTATCGGAAAGCCCGTCTGCCCTTCCGCCCAGGCCTGGAATTCGTCCCTGTCGTTGCGCCAAGCTATGTTGTCGTAGCGTTGATGGAAGGCATGTCCGAACACCCGCGGAAAATGAAAGCCGATATGGGTAAAAAAATCCCGCCAATACAATTGCCGCAACAAGGGGTGTTCGGTTCCCAGTTTTTCCACCATCGCATAATAGGCTTCCCGGACCGAACAACAGCCGAACTTGAGATAGGCGGACAAATCGCTGGTGGCCGACAGCGCCGGATAATCGCGTTGTTGACAGTAATCCCGGCACCCTGATAACTCATCCAGCTGTTGCAAAGCCGCTTGCCGCCCGCCCGGCAAGGCATTGCGATGAACTTGCTGTAATCGCGAAATCAGATCGGTGTACTGTTCTCCATCAAGCCATTGTCCATCGGCCAGGCCTTGCGGCAACGCGACCGGATGCAAGCGGGCCCGGTTATAAAAGGCCGTGAATACTTGATATGCCGAACCGTCGCTTTTCAGGGCATGCTCCGGCTCATTGAGCAACGCGTCCGCATAGCTGCAAAAAGCCAGCCCCCGTTGCTCGCAAAAGGTTTGCAACTCGGCGTCGCGCCGGCGGCTGAAAGGGGTGTAATCGCGATTGACGAACACCGCCTCGATAGCCTGTTCCCGTTGCAAACGGCCGACAATTTGTTCGGGTTGCCCATGGTATAAACCCAGTCGGCACTGTTGCGCTTGAAACTGCTGCCGTAAGTCTTGCAAGGCTTCCAGCATAAATTGCAAACCGGGCCCGCTTTGATAGGGATGCTGTTCGATTTGGCGCGGGTCGAAAATAAAACAGGCCAATACCTGTTCGGACTGCTGCAAGGCCGCATTCAAGCCGGCATTGTCATATAAACGCAAATCGCGGCGAAAAATAAACAGGGATTTTGCGAACCTTTTCTTCATGCCGGGCTATACGCAATCGCCCCAGTGAATAATCATTTGCTGGCAGTTAAACAGAATATTGGGGTAATACTGGTAAATCACCCAGCGCAATGCCAAATCGCAATAGGCCGCCACCGTCAGCCAGCGCGCCACGCTGGGCCAAATGCGGCTGGAACTGTTTTTGGAACAGCGCCATACCGCGCCGGTCCAGTAAATCAACGGCATGGCCATTATCACATGCATGGTTACCCAACTGGCTACCGTAAAAGTGCCTTCTTGCACCCGATAGTCGATGTAAAACAAGATGCCGTTAAAAAAAATAAAGAAGGGCCAGAACGCATCTTTTAATTTCAAATAGCCCAGCCAGCTCCATTGCAGATAAAAATACAAGGTCGGCGGGGTGCGTTCTTCCCATTCCGGCAAAGGCGGGGGCGTAATGGCGTAAATCAGAACGGCGAACGCCAAGCCCACCAACAACGCTTCGTACCAGGCGATGAAAGAAGTAAAGGCAAATAATAAAGAGAGGCTGTCGATCAGCATGGTGATTATTGGGCGGGGAGCAGCAGATTGCGCAAGGCAACATCGAGTTGGGTAAATTCAAATACGTGGCCCTGGTCCAAAAGCCGTTGCGGAATGACGCGCTGGCTGCCAAGCACCAGCGCGGCCATTTCGCCCAGTAATAATTTCAACGCAAATTCCGGCAGCGGCAACAACAGGGGCCGGTTTAAAACCCCGGCCAAACAATTGCTGAACTCAGTATTGGTTACCGGAATCGGCGCCGTGGCATTATAAGCCCCCCGCATAGTGGGATTGTCTATCATGGCTTGCACAATTGCCAGCCAGTCGTGTATATGCACCCAGGACATCCACTGATCGCCCCGGCCCAAGCGTCCGCCCAAACCGAAACGAAACGGCAGCAACATGCGTTTCAGCAATCCGCCATTCCGTCCCAAAACCAAGCCTGTGCGTATCAGACAAACCCGCGTGCCGCCGGCTTCGGCTTGCAGCGCAGCCTGTTCCCAATCCGCGCATAATTGCTGGGAAAAATCGACCTGGGGCGAACTTAATTCGGTCAGCAATGCATCGCCCTGGTCGCCGTAAAAACCGATAGCTGAACCGTTAATCAATACATCCGGCGGGCTAACGGAACGGTTAATCCAGTTGGCCAGTTGCCGGGTAAAATCGATGCGGCTTTCTCGCAGTACCTGCTTACGCGCTTCGCTCCAGCGTTGATCGAAAATTCCCGCACCCGCCAAATTCACCACGGCTCTATAGCCGGAGGCGTCGGGCAAGTCTTCGGTTCGTGTCACGGCCTGAACCCGATTGCCGAACGCCCTCTGCACTTTGTCGGCACTGCGGCTGAAAATGGTTACGGGTTGATCTTCCTGCAACCATTTAAAGGTCAACGCACTGCCCAAAAAACCGGTACCGCCGGTAATTAAAATAGGTTTATTTGACATAGGCGCGCTCCGATAAAACTTAATTCAAGATCAGTCGTTTTCTTCCAGCGAAATCGGCCGCCCTTTTGGCAGCATCAATTTTGCCAACTGCCGATTTTTTAGCCAAACCAAAATCCTAAATCCCAACAAAAATACAACGATGGTCAGATAAAACAAAGGCTGAAACAAATTACCTTTAAGTTGCCAAAAATAATGAATAACGGCGGCACCGGCGGCGTAATAAATAAGCCTGTGCAGTTTTTTCCAGTTTTTGCCCAAGCGTTTTTTAGCCGATTTGGGCGAAGTAATCGCCAACGATAAGACAATAACATAAGCGATTACACCGAACCAAATATACGAACTCTCGATAATATCGATCCCTATTACCCCCCACTCGCCGGCATGATCGACAAACAAATAGCCCAATACATGTAAGGTGGCGTAAAAAAAGGCGTATAAGCCCAGCATTTGCCGATAGTCAGCCATTCCCCGCCATTTAGTCATGGTTTGAATGGGTGTGATGGCCAGCGTGAGGCAAAGAAAACGCAAGGACCAATCCCCCAGGCGAATATGAATAGCTTGAATCGGATTTGAGCCCAAATTATCGGTCGCAATATCCAATAACAGCCCAAACAAGGGCAGCAAACAGCCTATTGAAATCGCTATCCATGCATTATTAATACGCAGCCACATCAGTAAAAGTGCCGTAAGTCCATATCGCTATACAAAGAAGCGACTTGCTCGCCATAGCCGTTATAAAGCTCCGTTTGACGGCGCGGGGTAAAAAATCCGCTTCCCAGTTGGCGTTCGCTGAACTGGCTCCAGCGCGGATGCGGTACGGATGGATTGACATTGGCATAAAACCCATACTCGGAAGGCGCGAACTCATGCCAAGTCGTCATCGGCGCTCTTTGCAGCAACTCGATTTTAACGATGGCCTTGATGCTTTTAAAGCCGTATTTCCAAGGCACCACCAAACGCAAGGCGGCGCCGTTTTGCTTGGGCAGTACATCCCCATACATACCGGCCGCCAGAATCGTCAGCGGATGCACGGCTTCGTCGATGCGTAATGCTTCCACATAAGGCCAATTCAGCATGGCATCGATACGCTGCTTAGGCATGCTACCCGGGTCATATACCGAGGTAAATTTAACAAACTTGGCGCCGGACAAGGGTTTGACCCATTTGATGAGCTCCGCCAACGGAAAACCGACCCACGGCACCACCATGGACCAAGCCTCGACGCAACGAAAGCGGTAAACGTATTCTCTCAGCGTCTGCCGGCTCAATATATCTTCCAACTGATAATGGCCCGGCTTTTCCACTTCGCCGCCGATTTCAATCGTCCAATTGGCGGTCGGCAGCCTTTGCGCCAATTCGGTCGAGTCCTCTTTATTAAAAGAAAACTCATAATAATTTGTGTAGTTTTTTACCAACTCGGCCGGGGTTGTCGGGCCTAAGCCGCCGGAGTCAGTGCTGTCCGTTGGCTCCGGCCACCGCGGCTGGAGCTCTGTATTCGCCGAAACCGGGACAATACCGGCAGGAAGCAAGGCGCTCGCCAATAAGGCCTTGATAATTTTTCGCCGCTGTTGAAACACTAAAGGATCGGTGATTTCGCTCGCGGGGATGGTTTTATCTGTTTTTATAATCATCCCGAATTTACCTGCAGGTTGGGCCGTACCGAACAATGCCAGCGTGAAGTTACTTTTTGCCTTTAGGTATCAAACCCAGTAATTGTTTAAACTTACGCTCGGTTATAAAAGCCAGCGAAAACAACTGAATAAAATTTTCGGCTTCAATCAAATCCAAACCGATATTGACCGGCACCAATTCCTTGCGCGTGCCGAAAATCCGGTCCCAAATAGCCAGGACAATACCGTAATTGCTATCATGCTCCATGCGCAAAGTGGAATGATGGGTACGGTGCAAACAAGGCGTAATAATATAATTCGATAACAATTGCTCGTTCGGCACTCGAATATTGGCGTGATGAAAAAATATGAAGAATAATTCCACTATTTCAATTGACAATACCAAATAAGCATCGACTCCGACCACAATTACAAATACGCATTTATAGACTATTTCAAGTAACAGGTCGAATACATGAAAACGAAACCCCGTGGATACATTAAAGCTTTTATCGCTATGATGCACTTTATGAAAACGCCATAACCATTCATATTTATGACTGGCTACATGCCATGCATAGATAGCCAAATCAAAAAATGCGAACGCCAATAACCATTTTACCGGCCCGTTCCCCAAGCCGCTTAATAAGCCAATGGATGAAAATTGTTGCGCCACCAAAAACAAGGAAGACGCCCTTAAAATCGTTAAAATAACATTATTGATTAGAAAGGCAGTAGTATTGGTAACAATAGATTCCTTATAAACTTTTTGAGTGAAATTTCTATAAGGTTTAAATTTTTCCATGGCTAGCAATATCATAAATGCCAATATGGCCAACCCGAACAGAGCGCCGGTAAAAGCCATGTCACCCTTTCCAGCATGTTCCAAAGCCCCCATAGCGCCGCCCCTATCTATAAAACCGCTTAATCATTATTTTTGACCGGCGTTTAATAGCTCGGTCAATGCATTTATTTCGTTATTGGCATCGACTTGCCGGGTAATATCATACTGCACGCCGAGATAATAAATAACCCGATTTTTTTTATCGAATAGCGGAATAACCTTTAAATGGTTATGAAACAATGTGCCATCTTTTTTATAATTGCGCAAAGTCACTTCAACGCCCTCCCGCTTTCTCATGGCCTCGGCGATGAGATACCGGGCGGGTTGTTCTCTATCCTCGCCTTGCAGAAAGCGGCAGTTATGCCCGACGATCTCCTCTTGAGAATAGCCGGTTAAGCGTTCAAATGCTTTATTGGCGTATATTATCGGCGCATCCTCCAAATCCGGATCGGCCAAGGTAACGCCGTTAACGCACTCGTCCAAAATAGCGGACAATACTTGCGGAATAATGCCAGAGTCTTTATCAACAATAAAATTCATGCTCGCGCTCCAATTCAGTCTATTTTTTTATACTTGTCAATTGCATTCGATGGCAATCAGATTTTTTATATTTTCCACGGTATTCTCGGCGCCGTCCTCGATAGCATAACGAATCAGTTTTTCAAACGGACGCATGAAGATTTCCAATTCCAGTAATTCAAAGCGAAAAGTCAGACGGGTAGGTTTCTTTTGGTCATCGGCATCTACAATATAACTGTGCTTATAAGGCTGATCCATACCCATTAAAATTAATTTGTCATGCGGTTTAAAATCCGTGATGGTAAAAGTCGATTCGATTTCGGTGTCGTTATCCTTGCGCACTTGTTTTGCTTTTGCCCCGACAAACATCTTATGGCCGTCCAGCGGCTCGAATTTGACCACTTCGACGGCCCATTTCGGATAATTATCGAAAAATCGTTCCCCGACATAAGCGAATACATCGGGGAGCGGTTTATCTATTTCTATACTGGCCTCGCCGACAACCGGTTTGGTCGAATCAAACGGTAACTTCAAATGCATGACAATCCCCCAGATTAAAACCGAACATTTTCAACTCGAGCAATATAGTTTCTGAAAAAACTTCATCGTCATTACCCGCCATCTTCCAGGACATTTATCGTTGAAAAATGTTTAAAATGCAGCTTATTTAAATTAACTTATTCATGGCTTCACCATTTCAAAATTATTTAGCCAGGTTCCGTTAGCCGCTTTTCCCTAAAAACGCAAATTCCACCGTACAATAAATGAGACAACCCCGCATATAAAAATACTTTTTGATAGTTTTCATCGATTTCGACCTGATTGACCGTTGAATAGTATTCCACGGATATAATCAGCAGCAATAAAAAAGCGCCCAGCGCCACGATGGCAGTGTAATTGCTGCTGACTTGATGGAAGCCGTATACCGCTATTTGCACCAAACACAGATATATCAATACCAAGCGTAAATTATTAGCCAGGGGGCCGTATAAATCGCTGGTATTTTCGAAAAAGAATTCGCTACCCGTCAAAGACAATATACTGGCCAACAAAATGACTATGACGGAGGCGTTAAAGTTAACCTGCAAAACGATTTGCAGAATATTTAACGATGCATGAGATAAAGAGCGGGTATTCATGGTTGATACCTCTTATTGTAAAAAAATACCCTCCCGGAGTACTGCATTGGGAGGGTATATAGAGGAGGACGGTTATGAGGTCATGACGGGCTCTTGTGAAATGGCCTGGATAGGCTCGCCGCCTAACTCGTATTGGGTTTCCACTACCGCCGGTTCGGCTTCCGGCTCGGGAGGCGCAATGGTTTTTCCCTGCATCAGCTCATCGATCTGGTACTTATCGATAGTTTCCCAATCCAGCAGCGCGTGAGCCATGTTGTGCAGAATTTCGATATTTTCCTTCAGAATGGTTTCCGCCCGGTTGTAATTGCTATCGATAACGGCGCGTATTTCTTCGTCTATGGTTTGCGCCATTTTTTCCGACATCGGTTTGGCCTGCGGCCCCATATAACCGCCTTCGTTGTCGCCATAATCCATGGGCCCGAGTTTGTCGGAAAGCCCCCACTTGGTCACCATGTTTCTGGCCAACTGCGTGGCGCGCATAATATCGTTCGAGGCGCCGGTGGTGACCTTGTTTTTACCGTAAATCAAGGCTTCCGCAATCCGGCCGCCGAACAAACTGGAGATTTGGCTTTCCAATTTGTCTTTACTGGCACTGTACTGGTCCCGCTCCGGCAAGAACATGGTAATACCCAACGCACCACCGCGCGGCATGATGCTGACTTTATATACGGGGTCGTGCTCAGGCACCATGCGGCCGACAATGGCATGGCCGGCTTCGTGGTAAGCCGTCATCAACAAATCTTCGCGGCTCATCACCATGGTGCGTTTCTCCGCTCCCATAATCATTTTGTCGCGGGCTTTGTCCAAATCGTTCATGGTCACCACGCGCTTATTGTTGCGGGCGGCGAACAGGGCGCCTTCGTTGATCAGGTTGGCTAATTCGGCACCGGAAAACCCCGGCGTACCGCGCGCTAAATCGGTGATATTCACGTCATCCGCCAAAGGCACCCGCTCGCCGTGTACTTTAAGGATTTGTTCGCGGCCCTTGATGTCCGGCAAGCCGACTTGCACCTGACGGTCGAAGCGGCCCGGCCTCAACAAGGCTTTGTCGAGCACATCGGCGCGGTTGGTGGCGGCGATGACGATAATGCCTTCATTGCCGCTGAAACCGTCCATTTCCACCAACAACTGGTTCAAGGTTTGCTCGCGCTCGTCGTTACCGCCGCCCATGCCGGCACCGCCGCGCTGGCGGCCGACCGCGTCGATTTCGTCGATAAAGATGATGCAGGGCGCCCGCTTCTTGGCTTGTTCGAACATGTCCCGCACCCGGGAGGCACCGACACCGACGAACATTTCCACGAAATCGGAACCCGAGATGGAGAAAAACGGCACCCCGGCTTCGCCGGCAATCGCCCGCGCCAACAAGGTTTTACCGGTGCCGGGAGGGCCGACCATCAATACTCCGCGCGGAATTTTGCCGCCCAGCGCTTCGTACTTGCCGGGATCTTTCAGGAAATCGACCATTTCCACCACGTCTTCCTTGGCTTCTTCAACCCCGGCGACATCTTTAAACCGCACCTTGACTTGGTCTTCTTCCATCAATTTGGCGCGGCTTTTACCAAAGCCCATTTGGCCGTCGCGCCCGCCCGCCATCTGAGATTGCTTGCGCATGAAATACACCAGCACCGCAATCAACAATAAAGTGGGCGCCCAGGAGATGAAAATATTCATCAGGGTAGACGGCGGCTGCGGCTTTTCGACCTTGATCTTGACGCCGTACTCCAGCAACTCGTCGATCATGCGCATGTCGTTGGGGTTATAGGTGGCAAAGCGGGTACCGTTATTGCGTTTGCCGTCCACATAATTGCCATCGACCACCACTTCGGTCACCACTTTATTCCGCACATCCTCGATAAAGTCGGAATAGGAAATTTCGTAATGCGGGTCGTATTCGGGCATGTTTCGATTGAATATCGAAGACACCACTACCCCGATCGCCGCGACGATGACGACAAAAAATAAAATTTTCTTCATGATAGGTTCTCCTAACTCATTTTTCGCTGGAGAAATATTTGAAAAAATCGGAATTCGGCTTTAACACCAAGGTATCCTGAGTATTTTCAAATGAGGCTTGATAGGCCTGCAGGCTGCGGTAAAAGGCATAAAACTCGGGGTTTTTGCCGAAACTTTTCGCATAAATCTCGGCCGATTCCGCATCGCCGCGGCCGCGCAGGTTCTCCGCTTCCCGTTGCGCGTTGGCGACGATCACCTGCTTTTGCTTGTCGGCTTCCGCGCTGATCAATTCGGCGCTTTCGGCGCCTTGCGACCTGAATTCCCGCGCCACCCGTTCGCGTTCGGCGCGCATGCGCTGAAATACCGAGCTGCTGACTTCCTGCGGCAAATCGATGCGTTTAATGCGGATATCGATCAGCTCGATACCGAATTTTTGCGCCGCCGGCGACAATTTCTCCAGCAAGGTATCGCGCAATTCGCTGCGGTCTTCCGAGATCAGCTGTTTGATGGTGCGCACGCCGAATTCGCTACGCATGGCATCCTTCATGATCTGGTCGAGGCGCAAATTGGCTTGAAACTCGTCGCCGCCGACCGTGGTATAAAAAAGACCCACATCACCGATTCGCCACTTGACGAAAGAGTCGACAATAACGTTCTTCTTTTCGGAGGTAAGAAAACGCTCGGACTTGGCGTCCAAGGTCAGCACGCGCGCATCAAACGTACTGACATTATTGATGATGGGGGTCTTAAAATGGAGTCCGGGCTTTAAGTCGGAAGTAACGATTTCGCCCAAACGAAACAGGATGGCTCTTTCATGCTCGTTAACATGAAAAACCGACATAGCCGCCAAGCCTAAAAAAGCCAGGCTGACCGGAAAAACGACTTGTGCTTTGTTCATTATCTGCTCCTGCTGGGACGTAATTCACTAGACGACGAGCTGCGCACATGGTTTTTGTCGGCGCTATGTTGCTCAATATGCGATTCAGGTTCGCTAACCGCCGCGCTGGGAGCCGTTTGAGGCGCGGATGTTTGTTGTAACGGCATATAAAGCGCGGGCGGCTGGTCGGTGTCGACCACGATTTTATTGGTCGAGCTGTAGAGTTTTTCCTTGGCTTCCAGATACAAGCGTTTGCGGGTGATAGCCGGGCTTTTTTCGTATTCCACCAGCAGCTGATCGAAACGTTCGGTTTCGCCCTTGGCTTTCGCCACCTTACCCGCCGCATAGGCTTCCGCTTCCTGCAAAATACGGGAAGCCGCGCCGCGCGCCTTGGGAATGATCTCATTGCTGTAGGCTTCCGCTTCGTTGATCAGGCGTTGTTTGTCTTCCCGGGCCCGAATCGCATCTTCGAAAGCACCCTGTACTTCTTCCGGCGGCTGGGCGTCTTGCAGATTGACGCTGGCTACGATAATGCCGGCCTTGTATTCGTCCATGGCTTCCTGGATCTCTTCCTTGATTTCCGCCACGATTTGGCTACGGCCTTCGGTCAAGACGAAATCCATGTTGTTGCGGCCGATCACGCCCCGTAACACGCTTTCGGTCAACTGCTTCAAGGTATGTTCGTTGCTTTTAACATTAAACAGATAATCCCTGGCACTGTTGATTTGGTATTGCACGGCCAGGCGCACCGCGATGATATTCTCGTCGCTGGTCAACATTAAAGACTCTTGCGGAATCACGGAAGACTTGCTGACGCGGGTCGCATCGCTATAACCCACTTCGATGAAACGTTGTTGTTCGACATTGACCACGCCGACCGATTCGATCGGCAGCGGAATGTGCCAGTGGGGGCCCGGCAGGGTGGTTTCGGTATACGCGCCGAAACGGGTGACTACACCGCGATTACCTTGATCGATAATATAAATACCGCTGATCAGCCAGCCCAATACCAATGAACCGCCCAATACGCCGGCGATTTTCGACAGGGAAAACAGTTTTTCATGTTCGTGGTAAAAATCGACCGTTTTATCGGAAATGGCTTTCCATTGTTTTTCAAACTCCATTTTCCAATCCGGTGGCGGCGTTTGTTTATCGGTATTGTGGTTTTCTGAAGACATAGTCACTCCTCTTGTTGCGTAGATAGCCTAAGCTCGGCATTCGTTGTTATTTTTAGCAAATACTTGCCTAATTAGATACATTATTTCTTGGTTCGAAACAAAAATGGGGTATTTCCGAATTCGAAACAAAAATACAGAGTATTTAAGTATCTTTTGGTTCCAAAAACAGCATAAGGTCAAACCCGAATTGTTGTTTTAATTTTTGCAACGCTTCGTTTTGGATTTGCCTGACGCGTTCCCGGGTCACTTGTAACTGATCCGCGACTGCTTGCAAAGTCATTTCGGTATGATTTTTCAAGCCGAAGCGCATGGCCAGAATAACGGCCTGCTTTTCCGGCAAGGTGGCCACCGCCCTGTCCATATAACTGACCAGATCGGTATCGATCAAATCCTCCAGCGGCAGGCTGAATTGTTGCTGCTGCATTTTTTCCATCATGGACATGCCGTCGTCGTCTTCGTTGGCGCCGGCGTCCTGCATATAGGTGGATTGATAATAGCTGCTGATGGTTTTGATATCTTGTTCCGACAAATCGCAACTGGCTTTCAATTCGGCCAATGTGGGCCAACGTTCGTGTTGCAAATAGCTATTGCGCATCGCTTCGAAGATGGGCGAGGATTTCTCCGCCAATGCCACGGGCAGCGGCACCACCTTATCTTGCTTGACGATCAATCTTGAAATGGCTTGCCGGATCCAATAAATGGCATAGGTTGAAAAACAATTCCCCCGCTCGGGATCGAAACGGTCCACCGCCTTAATCAAGCCCACCATGCCTTCCTGCATCAAATCGTCAAAGCTTAAGGAAACGGTTTTATATTTATGCGCCACAAACGCCACTAAACCGGTATTGCTGGCGATCATTTCCTGGCGCAGGCGTTTAAGCCCGTACCTGCAAACATGCAAACGCGCCTTATAGCCGGGCTCCAGCGCTCCCAACAGTCCCAGTTTATTTTCGGCAATTTCACTGATTTCAATCAGATAAACAGAGAGAAAATGCAAACCCCGCAAAATCCGGTAGGCCGCCGGCGAAATCTCCAGCCGGTCAATCGGCATCTGGCTTAAATCCTGTACAAGCCTATAATCTTGTACAACATTGTATCTGTTAACCGGTCTGACATCGTCCAGCAAGCTGTCGAAAACCGCCTCTTGTTTGGCTACCTCGGCTACGAATCGGTGCAAGGAGTCTTTGTAATCGTCATTGTTCTTAACCAGCAATATGTCGGAATAGTCGATGCCTTTTTTTAAGTCCAATAATAACTGCCTGACAATCAAGCCGGCTACCTGATTGTTTTCCAATAACAAATCCAATAATTGCCGGCGGGCTTTTTCAACGCGGCAAGCCAGGATCACAGGTTCGGACTCGCTGGCGGGACTGGCCGTTTCGGTAACTGCTGCGGAGAGTGCTGACATGGGTTTTTCCCGGGTTAACTATTAAGTTGGCATCGAAGATACAATGTCGTATAATTTTTGTCAAACTTATTTTTATACAAAACATAAACAAATGTATTCGATTAAAGCCATCACATCACTAACCGGCCTGACGGCGGAAACTTTGAGGGCCTGGGAGCGGCGTTACGATTGCATTACGCCCAAACGCAGCGAGAACGGCCGCCGGTCCTATTCCCAATTGGATCTGGAAAAGCTTAAGTTGCTGGTTAATTTGACTCGAAACGGTCACGCCATCAGTAAAATCGCCAACCTGTCCTGCGAACAATTGCGTCAATACCAGCATCAATCACCCGAACAGAACGACCAGCAACAAACGAATTTGTTCAATCAGCTGGTCGATGCCTTAAAAAATTACCGCATCGAACGCTGCGAACAATTGCTGAAACGCGCTCAACTGGCCTACGAACCCTTGGACTATGCCAGAGACGTTTTATTGCCCGCGCTGCATTTAATCGGCCAACTCTGGCATGAGGAAAAAATCAATATCGCCCAGGAACACATGTTCTCCAATTGCGTAAAACGCATCGTCTTGACCATGGTGAACAATCTGCATCAACCTTCGAAGCAAAACCCTTCGATGCTGTTTGCCACCCCCAGCGGCGAACCCCACGAATTCGGTATCTTGCTGGGCTGCCTGGTGGCGGCGGCCCAGCAATACACTTGTTATTATGTCGGGCCGGACCTGCCCAGCCGGGATATTATCGACGCCTGCCGGCATTTAAAGCCGTCCGTGATAGTGCTGGGCATGGTAAAGAACCCGCCGGAAGCGCAAACCCTGATTCAACTCGATCAACTGACCGAGTTTGCCGAAACCGGCGCCGCCAAAATCTGGCTGGCCGGGGCGGGTGCCGAATACTGGTTTAATCGCACGAAATCGCCGCCCACGGGGTGCGAATGGATCGCCAGCATCGACCAATTTCACACCAAGGCCCGGCAGCAGCATTTTTTTAAATGAGACTCCATTTACCCGCCTTGACATTCGCATCCGCCCAATCCAGACTCGAGCACCATAACTACTAAAATAAGAGGTGCGCTATGAGTCGGTTTATTTTGTTTTTGTTACTGAGTGTTTTTGGCTTGTACAACCCTTCCGCCCGGGCGGCGGGCAACTCTCGCTTCGAACCCGGCGATACCGTGCTGACCAATTGCCACCAGATTTATACCAAGGGCACCGTGAAAGCCCGGGTCGACGACGGCTACACCATACATTTCCCGAAAAAAAGCGGTCCCATTAACTGCCCCCCCTTCCGCTGGCATGCGGAATACGTACTGCCTTACCAATCCGTAGCGGAATACCGCCTACCATCTTTCGGCGGCTTAAAGGCGGATAAAGTGTTTCGTATCGGAGAAAGCGTAACCCTGCGCTTCGAAGCGGACAAACGCATCGTCCAGAACAAGGATACGGTGGACATCGCAGCGGAGATTACCGACATTAGCGGCAACGGCGCCGTGGCGCTGAAACTGCTGAGCAGCGATCCGGAATCCGCCGCCATGTTTTGGAAGTGGGTGGGCAGTAATTATGTGGATCTTCGCCATGAAGCGCTGGCGGCGGAAAGGAGTAAACGCTGAACAACCGAGGCCTGACTGTGAACGTAAGGGTTTCGTCAAAAATAACATTCCCGTATTTTGGGGGATGGTTGCCGGTAGGAGGGGCTTTAGCCCGATCAAGGCGCTGCTCATCGCGACTAAAGCCCCTCCTACGAAGGCAATATATTTCGGTAAGTTGTTTCCATCCTTATTCTAGGCGGTTTGCGACACCCGCGCTTGCTTGTTGGACAGGCGACGGCGGCACGCAACCGCGCCCTGGGCGATGTCCGGCTTCATGAACGTTAGCTTGAATTTTTGGCCCGCAGCCAAAAAACCAGCATGGCGTCTGCATCCACGGGCTTGCTGAACCAATATCCCTGAATGATGTGGCAACCGTTTTCCTGTAAAAAATCGCGTTGCACATCGGTTTCAACACCTTCCGCCACCAGCTTGATATTCAGGTTCTTGGCCAAATCGATCACCGCCAAGGGAATGGCCGTTAAACGGGTATCGCTCAAACTCTGTAGACTGGTAATCTCCATGATGAACGAGCGGTCGATTTTGATTTCATCGATAGGTAAATGCCGCAGATAACTCAAACTGGAATAGCCGGTGCCGAAATCGTCGATGGAAATGGCCACGCCCAAGCCTTTAATGGAATGCAGCAGTTCGATGGTGGTCTGCTGCTTGTTCATCACCACCCCTTCCGTGAGTTCGATCTGAATCAAGGCCGGATCTATCGCAAAACTATTCATGGCTTGCGACAAGGTTTTGTGCAGATTGCCACGGTGAAACTGAATCGGCGATACATTGATGGCCACCGGCGCCAGCGTCGCCCCCTGTTCCTGCCATGCCGCCATGGTTTTACACACTTTATTGATCAACCAACAGCCTATATCCACGATAAAGCCGGTTTCCTCGGCGATCGGTATGAACTCGGCCGGCGACACGGCGCCCAATTCCGGACTGAACCAACGCAACAAAGCCTCCGCGCCGACGATATTCTGCCGGTCAAGCGCGTATTTGGGCTGATAATGAATCGCCAGTTCGCCGTGTTTTAGCGCATTGTGCAAGCCATGTTGAATCAGCATGTAGCGTTCGGTCTGGTTTTCCAGGGATTTATCGAAAAACTGAAAATTATTGCGCCCTTCCTTCTTGGCCAGATACATGGCGCTATCGGCATGTTTCAGCAATGTGGCCGAATTTTCGCCGTCCTTGGGGTACAAGCTGACGCCAATACTCAAGGTGATGCGTAATTCCCGCCCGGCAATTTGATAAGTCTTGCTGGACGCCATAAAAATTTTGGCCACCAAGCGGGACGCCATTTTAGCGCTGCCGACATCGGGCAGCAGAACCGCGAATTCATCGCCGCCCAAACGGCTGACGGTATCGGCCTCCCGCACCACCGACTGCAATGCCTGGGCAACGCTGAGAATTAACTCGTCCCCCACGCTGTGCCCCAGCGTGTCGTTAATATTTTTGAAATGATCGATATCCAGGTAAATCACGGCCAACACCGTCCCTTCGCGTTGGGCCTGCAAAATGGCCTGACTCAGACGGTCGTTCAACAGTAAACGATTGGGCAGATTGGTCAGGCAATCGTGATGCGCCAGATAGCGCATTTTTTCCTCGGCCGCCAACCGCTGGGTAATATCGGCAAATACCGACGCATAATTACAAATTTCGCCGTTCTCGTCCCGAATCACGCTGATGTTGATCCACTCCAAAAACAGTTCGCCGTTTTTATGCCGGTTCCATATTTCGCCGGACCAGCGGTCCTGTTTATCCAACTCCTCCCACATTTTGCGGTAAAAGTCGCTATCGTGCTTGCCCGAGCTTAAAATTTTCGGATTGCAACCCAACACCTCGGTATCGGCATAACCGGTAATTCGGGTAAACGCCGGATTGACGCTGACGAAATTGCGGTTTTTATCGGTAATCGTAATGGCCAGCGGCGACGTCATGAATACCGACGACGATAGCTTCAGTTTATGCAAATATTCCGTACGCCGCACGCAATTAGCGATGGCGTTCAGTAATTTATCCCCTTGCAGGGGTTTTACCAAAAACTGGTTGATTTGCAGGCTCATCAGATTTTCGATCAGCGGCGGCCGGGATTGCCAACTGCTGATACCGCTGATCAAAATCACCGGCACCGCCGGGTCGATGGCCCGAATTTTTTGAATCAGCCGCAAGCCGTCGCCGTCCGGCAAAATCATGTCGGTAATGACCAATTGCGGCCGGTAGCGATTGAATAAATCCAAACCCTGCGCGGCATTCGCCGCGGCATGCACGGCCCCCAGCCGCCTTTGCAGGTAACGGGTCAAATGCTCCAGCGCATCGAGATCGTCTTCCACATACAACACCGACAGCCACTTCAGGTCCGGCTGGTCCGGCATAAAATAAGCGGCCGCCCCAACGGACCGGGTTTGAGAGGTTTCCGCCCCGTGCGTAAGAGGCTCCTCTTCCCGCGGCACGGGTTTATATAAGACTTCCAGTAAAGTCACGTCATCCTGACGGCGCGCCAGAGGCACTTGTTCCAACAGCCCGGCGATATCCTCCATCAGCGTCCGGTACTGGCCCTGTTCCATCGCCGACAGGCATTGCCGCATGGAAACGCCAGGGACGTCCGCATCCAATGTCTCCGGCAAACCATCGGTATACAGATAGATTCTTGCGGGATCATTGCAACGGTAAACTTGCAATTCCGGACAGAAATCATCGCCGCTCACAATACCCATGGCCACATGGTTGGACGAAAATTTCCGCGGCTCCCTCTCTTCGTTCGTAAATACCAACAGCGGCGGGTTCCCGCAATTGATCACTTCCAAACGATGCTGTTTGGCATCCATGCACAACAAAGTCATGGTGACAAAATGTTCTCCCATGCCGCGTTGGCACAGAGTCTGGTTCAATTCATCCGCAATCCGCGGCAGGCTAAACTCATGGGCCGCCAACTCCCGAAAACGCCGGGGTAAATCCAGGGCCGGCAGAATAGCCGCCAAGCCATGCCCCATGCCGTCCCCCAACATCACATACAAACTATTCTTTGTGGCCTCCATGCAGTAAAAATCGCCGCTGATCGCGCTTTTTGAGCGGCTGATGACGCGGGCTTCCTGATGTTGGTTGTCGCCGACCAACTGGGTGACGTAGTGTTCAATACGCTGATGTTGATAGCGGTAATCGCTAACCGTTTCCTGCAACTGATCGAGCCTGTGGTTAATCACCCTTTGCGCGCCCAATTTTTCGGTCGCGACGCCGAGCGCTTTCGTCAGTTGATCGAAGCTGATCGGTTTGACGATATATTGGGTTGCGCTCAGACACATGGCCTCTTGCAATAGCTCGACCTCCGAGTGGGCCGACAGGAAAATGATCGGCGTGCAGTCGTCTCCCGACTCGCGTATCGCCTTGCACATTTGCATGCCGTCCATTTTCGGCATCCTGAAATCGGAAATAACGATGTCGGGCCGATATTCCCGATACAACGCCAGCCCCCGCACACCGTCTTCCGCTTCGATAATCCGGGCGCCCTGGCGGCGTAAAAAAATACCCAACAGATTCCGCGCCTCCTTGCCATCCTCGACGCATAGAATTGTCAAGCCTTCCAGGGAATGCTTGTTCGGCATGGATGTGGTTTGCGACAAATTCATAATCCGGGCTCCTGAGCCGCGGTTTGCGGCAGATACACACTGAACCGCGCGCCCTGTTCACGGTTTTTGGCTTCGATTCGGCCGTTCATGGTTTCTCGTATGGATAAATTACTGAAATACAACCCCAGGCCGGTGCGGTCCGGCTTGGTAGTAAAATAAGGATCGAAAATTTTCGGCAGATTTTCCTCATCGATACCGCCGGCATTGTCGCTAACGTGCACCGCCACCCAGGCCTCCGCCGGTTCTATACCGATTTTGATTTCGCCGTTTGTAATATGTTTTGCCAGGATTTGCTCCTTGGCATTGTTGATCAAGCATAACAACACCTGAGAAAATTCCCCAACCTGAATCATTACCCGCGCCGGACAGTCCGCGTTTGCAAACTCCAGTTTAATGCGATGATAAACCATGCTGGCGTGCAATAAACCCATGCAAGTATTGATGCTTTCGGCCAATACCGCTTCGATCAGGTATTTGTCGTTTTTAAAAAAGCCGCGAAATTCGTCTATGGTGCGCGACATGCCGGACAGGATTTCCTGGGAGCGCGTCAAGCCCCGATGCATGATCTCCTTGTCCGCTTCGCCGTGGGCCAGGGCATCGTCCAGATTCATCATGATCACCGCCAAGGCATTCAACGGCTGCCGCCATTGATGGGCAATATTACCTATCATTTCCCCCATTGCCACTAATTTGGCTTGCTGTTGCAACAGCAGATTGCTTTTTTGATTTTTCTCCAGTTCCCGCCGGACCCGTTTATCCAACTCGGCATTTAAAGACAGCAGTCGATTTTCTTCCTGCTTTTGCAAGCCTATGTCATGCACGGAACCCACTATTTGTTGCAATTCGCCGTTATCGTCGAAAACCGCCGCCATATTCAGGCCCATCCATTGCCAGTTTCCGTCCGCGTTTTTTATACGATGCTGCAGATTCGTGACGGCGGCCCCCCGGCTTTGCAAGCCATCCAAGGCATCCAGCATTACGCTCCGGTCCCCGGGATGGAAGCGCTCCGACTCGGCCAAACTTTTCAGTTCGCGGCCGATGAAATCCTCGGGCGATAGCCCCACTATATCGTTCACTTGCGGCGACATGTAGTCGATAACCAAATCGGCGTTACAGGACCAAATAATCACATTGACCACCGACACCAATTGCTTGAAGCGCGCTTCATTGCGCTTGGCTTTACTGATATCGCGCGCAAAAGCGATGTTATATTCCGCCTCGCCCAGGCGTACATAATTCGCCATTACCGTGACCGGATAGCGCTTGCCGGCGCTATTTCGATGCTGGGTTTCCAGATAGATCAACTTTTGTTGCTTCAGCTCTTCCCAATGCTTATGCCATAGAGGAAGAGGAAATAACGGATCCACATCGCCGATCCGCAATTGCAAAATCTCGGCCTGGCTATAGCCCAAGGCACGGCAGGCCTGCCGATTGGCATAACGGATATAACCGTCCCTATCCAGCCAATACACCTCGATGGAGACGCTATCCATCACGAATTGGCTCAATTGCAATTGCTGTTGCGGGTCGCTGGCCGGCAAGGCGTTGCCGATCTTGGCGAGAATATAGCGGTTCTCCCGATCGCTAAAATATTCCAGCTGCAATAACACCGCGCTAGGCGCTCCCTGCTTGGGTTGTTGTAGGGCCTCAAACACCACGCCGGTTTCCTCGCCCGCCAGCAAGGCCTGAAAACAGGCGTGGCGCTGCAGCCGCGGAAAAACCTCGGTAACCGGCAACGACAGGCATTCTTGACGGTTATAGCCCAAGCGTTGCAAAGCGGCTTCCGTCACCCAACAAAAATGTAAACTATCCGCATTGAACACATAGCATTCGTCCCGGTTCATTCCGCTTTACTCTCCGCGCTTTCCGTCATAATTTGCCTTGCCAAAATAAAATCGAACTAGCGGCCGGTTCGAACGCTAGTCTCTAACAGCCCAACTGCAGACTATAAACCATGTAAGCAAAAACCGACTACAATCTAAAGGGGTTAACGTTCAAAACCTAACCGGCGCCGCTTAAGGAAGCTCCGAACAAGTTGATTCCGCTCACGGTTCGACACACTCACCGCGAACGGAATCAACAACTTAGCGCTCGTCCCGAGACTATCGAAGGACTTAATCTGAGCTTCCTTAAATATACGTCTAAAAAACCATTTTTAACCTTGCCTGCTTGAAACGCGGAGTCCAAAAATGCAGTTTGCCAGCCAATTGGAGGTATTGCGAAAAAAATTCGCCGCTGATTTGCCGGCGCGTTTTCAGGAAATTAAAACCTTATACCACAATCAAACCCGACAACCGGGAGGCGGCGATCCCACGCAACTGCGCCAGGCGCTACACCGCCTGGCGGGTTTGGCGGGCACCTTCAAAGCCAATCACATCAGCGAACTGGCCCGCAATCTGGAAAACCGCTATGCGCAGGAATCGACAGATTCGAGGGATGAAAACCAACGCATCATCGTTATTTTATTCGGCCGCCTGGAAACCGCCATCCAGCAATATCTGGCAAATGTTAACCAAATCGATAGTTACTATTTGGCAAAAACGACCATCGGCAAAAACGATAAAGCCATTTGCCTGATTGCCCCGGAAAATCCGCAAACCGAATGGTTTGCCGGCGTACTCGGCGAAAACGGCTATTCGATCAACCGCCAGCCCGATCTAAAAGCATTTGCCGAGAGCATCGGCAACCAGCGCAAGCTACCCTCGATGATTATCATGGACGCGGCATTGAATAGCCCCGGTACTGGCCAGCCCGGCATCCATAAACTCAAAGCCGATATCAAGGATTTCCCGCCCCTGATTTTCGTGTCGGAACGCGGCGACACCTTATCCAGACTGGAAGCGGTGCGGGCGGGCGCCAGCGATTATTGGCTAACCCCCGTAAACCGGGATTTTTTACTGGACACGGTCGCCCAATACCTGACCCCCACCTCCCGCCAAAAGATCCTGATCGTCGATGACGATGCCATCGGTGCCGAATACATAGCCGGCATCATCAGGGCCGCCGGTTATCAAAGCCGGGTTCTCAACGAACCGCTGCGCGTTTTCGAGGTATTGGAAGCATTCAAACCCGACCTGCTGATTCTGGACATTTATATGCCGGATTGCAGCGGCATCGAACTGGCGAAAGCCATTCGCCAGTGTTGCTGCCATAACATCATGCCCATCCTGTTTTTAACCACGGGCACCGACATCGACCAGGAGCTTTGCGCCTTGGGCAGCGGCGGCGACGAATTCATCCGCAAAACCGATCCGGATTGTTATCTGCTGGAAAAGCTGTCCTACCGCTTACGCCGGCTCGAGCAAATCCGTACCCTGCACCAGCAGCTGAAAACCGCCCAGCAGCGCTCCGAACGCCTACGTAAATCGCAAAGCGATTTCCTGACCTATGTGGTACATGAATTGAAAGCGCCGCTCAACCTGATACTGGGCTTTAGCGAATTGTTGCAAATGGACGGCGGCCTGCATGCCGAACAGCAAGACATGGTCAAGGAAATTGTCAAGGCCGGCCATACCCAGCTGGCCATGATCGAAGAACTTGCGGAACAAGTGCAACTGGCAACCGGCCGCTTCACGTTGAATAGCGAATCGCTTGATATTCTTCCCTTGTTGAACCGGGCCTCCGCCAATGCCGCCATGCTGGGACTCGAAACCGGTATCGGCGTGCACGCCCGCTTCGCGCCGCAACCCGGGGTTTACGTGCGGGCCGACCGGCGCAGGCTGGAACAAATCCTGGCCAATCTGCTGTCCAATGCCATCAAATACAATAAACCCGCCGGTCAGGTATGGATAAACATGCAACAACGCGCCAACAATATGTTGCGAATAAGCGTGACCGATACCGGTATCGGCATCGCCCCCGAGGACGCCGAGATCGTGTTCGAAGCATTCGAGCGTTTAAATGCGGCGCAACTGGGCATAGACGGCCTCGGTATCGGCCTGTCGATTTGCAGCCAGCTGCTGAAACTGATGAACGGCCGCATCGGCCTCGACAGTCAATTGGGTGACGGCTCGACGTTTTGGATAGAATTGCCGCTCTCCTTGGAATAATTCAGCTCGGAATCCCTTATGACGACAGACAGCCTCATCGACGACCTGCAAAACCAGATCAAAAACTGGGAGATACGGCATCGCACCTTATTGAATACCTTAAGCGATGCCCTGATTACCATAGACCGGCAAGGCATCGTCAAAACCTTCAATCCGGCCGCCGAATTAATTTTCGGTTACCCCGCCCGCGAAGTCATAGGGGAAAAAATCAATATGTTGATGCCGCAGCCCCACAGCGACGAGCATGACAAATACATGGACCGCTACATCAACACCGGGCACAAACACATTATCGGCACCGACCGCGAAGTGATGGCGCTGCGCAAGGACGGCTCGACCTTTCCGATCGAACTGGCCGTCAGCGAGATGTGGCAGGACGGCGAGTTGCAATTTACCGGCCTGATCAAGGACATCACCGAACGCAAAAAAATAGAACGCCTGAAAAACGAATTCATATCCACCGTCAGCCATGAATTACGTACCCCGCTGACGTCAATTCGCGGCGCCCTGGGCCTGATCAACAGCGGCCTTTGCGGCCCCCTGCCGGACAAGGTTAACGCGTTATTGACCATAGCCACCAACAACACCGAACGCCTGCTGCTGCTGATCAACGATATTCTGGACATCGAAAAAATCGAATCTGGCCATCTGCGCTTCGATTTCAAGCGCCTGGTTTTGGCCGATTTGATCGAGAAAGCCATAACCGATTGCAGCAGTTATGCGGTGGAACATCAAATACAGTTTGCCTTCAGCGCCGCCGACCGTCTGGTACAGGTCAATGCGGACCCGGACCGCTTAATCCAGGTCATCAACAATTTATTGTCCAACGCCGCCAAATTCTCTCCGAAAAACGGCACGGTCGACGTGTCGTTGAACCTCCGCCCGGGCTTTGCCCGCATCAGTATCGCCGACCACGGCGCCGGCATTCCGCGGGAGTTCCTGCCGCGCTTGTTCGACAAGTTCTCTCAGGTCGACGGCAGCGACAAACGCCACACCGGCGGCACCGGTCTGGGTTTAAGCATAGCCAAGGCCATCGTAGAAAAACACCAAGGCAAAATCGGCGTGGAAACCGCCGAGGGCGCGGGCACTACATTTCATGTCGACTTGCCCTTGCAGTCCATCAACGACATTAAAGAGCAATTGCCCATCGATCCCGCCGCCGCGGCAACGATTTTGATTATCGAAGACGACCCCGATGTGGCGCACCTGATTAAACGCATTCTGTTCGATGCCGGTTTCAACGCCGAAATTGCCTATGACACCATCCAGGCCAAACAGTTATTGCAGCAAAACCATTACGAAGCGATCACCCTGGATATTATTTTACCGGGGCAGTCCGGACTGGACTTTCTGAAGGAATTGCAAAACCAGGGGGATGATATCCCGGTGGTGATCGTTTCCGTCGACGATAATAAAAAATACGCCGACAACACCTGCATCAATCAAGGCGTGGTGGATTGGCTGCAAAAACCCATAGACAGTCAAAAGCTGATCGACGCCGTCCAGGGTATCCAATCGGCCGCCCGGCATTCCCGGCGGCCGTTGGTTTTGCAGGTTGAGGACGAAGCCGATGTGCGCAAGATCGTCGAACTGATTCTCACGGATACCGCCGACGTAGTGGCCGCCGGCAGTTTGCGGGAAGCCAGGCAACAATTGAGCCGGCAACAGTTCGACTTGGTGCTGCTGGATGTGGGCCTGCCCGACGGCAGCGGCCTGACCCTGTTGCCGGAAATCAGGCAGCGCCACCCGCACACCAAAGTGGTGATTTTTTCCGCCCAAGACGTGGGAGAAGGCGTGGCCAGCCAAGTCAGCGCGGCACTGGTTAAATCCGTCACCAGCAACTTCAAGCTGATTCAAACCATTAAAGCCGCGATAAAATGATGACGCCCAGAAAACAGCCGCGTTTTCCCTGTGTCGGTATCGACTTGATGTTTTCGCCGTTGCAGGACGATTACGTCGAAGCGATGGGCGCTAAAATTTACCAGGCCGTTTGCCACGACATGAGTTTTTCCGGCTTGTCGTTCGATGTCATCAAGGCGCTGCCGGTCGGGGAGCGGCTGTTGATCATCGTGGAAAATCAATTTCAGCCCAAGGAACAACTGCATGCCGAAGTCCGTTGGTGTAAAACCGTTTCGGAGCAGGTATACAGAATCGGGGTAAAAATATTGTTGGAGCAAGCGCTCGATTTCCCCGACTCTCAGCTTGCATTGGACGATATCGCCGCGCATGACCTGTCGGTACCCAGCGGCGCCGAATTACGCTGCCCCTCCTGTTTGGAGCGGTCGGTTTTCGAACTGGTCGACCACCAAACCGGCCAATGGGCCAAGGGTTTATTACCCTTATACAACTGCTCGATTTGCGGCACCACCCGCACCATTCCCAATATCCTGGAATTCAACCGCCGCTTTTACCTCAACGAGTTTAAAAGCAACCGCTTGGTTTTTAAACAAGCGGACGTCCCGCCGCAACCTCGCCACAAGCTAGTCAAAATTTTGTACGTGGAAGACGACCCGGACATTCAGACCGTTGCGAAAATGGCCCTGGAAATGCTCGGCGGCTTCGAACTCGAGGTATGCGGCGACGGTTATCAAGCCCTGGAAAAAGCCCAGGCCTTTGCGCCCGATCTGTTTTTACTGGATATGATGATTCCCGGCATGACGGGCATACAAACCCTGGACCGCTTGCGCGCCCTGCCCGGCCTGGAAAAAGTGCCGGCTATTTTCATGACCGCCAAAATTCAAAATCACGAAATTGAAGCCTATAAACGCCAGGGCGTTCTGGGCCTGATTCCCAAACCCTTCGACCCCATGGCCCTGGCCAACGACATCAACAGCATCTGGCAAACGCACGCCAACCCGCCGCCTTTGGCTGATGCCTAGGCAGCGGTCCGGGGAAGCGATACCCGGCCAAGCCGTTTCCGGTTCGGGGTTTCGTCAAAAATAACATCACCGTATTTCGGGATTGTTGCCCGAGCTGGAAATTTTTATTTACACATTTCAACTATAGTTGTAGAGTAATAACATGAATAAAGAACTCGCCACCCTGCTTTTCGAATCGCTGTCATCCGGCATCCGCCTGGACGTGTTTCGCTTATTGGTCAAACGCGCGCCGACCGGCTTGGTCGCCGGGGAAATCGCCACCGAATTGGCTTTGCCGCCGACTAACCTGTCGTTTCATCTGAAAGCGATGACGCACGCCGGTTTGGTCAACGTCACCCAAGAAGGCCGCTTCCAGCGTTACCGGGCCAATTTAACCGTCATGCAAGCGCTGATCGATTATCTGACGGCCGAATGTTGCACGGGGCATCCCGAACTGTGTCTCGATGCCGGTAAAACGTCCGGCTGTTGCGATAGCGACTGATTTTTCCTCCACTTCCAAAAGCCATCCGCCATGAATGTTTTGTTTCTATGTACCGGTAACTCCTGCCGCTCGTTGATGGGCGAAGCCATTTTCAACCATCTGGCCCCCGCCGGCTGGCATGCGATCAGCGCGGGCAGCAAACCCATCGGCCGCTTGAACAGCGGCGCCGTGGCCTTGCTGCAAGAAAAAGGCGTCTCGACGAAAAGCTATTACAGCAAATCCTGGAACGATCTGCCGCTGACGCCGGACATCGTCATCAGCGTCTGCGGCAATGCCGCCAACGAAACCTGCCCCGCCTATCTCGGCCCGGTCATGCGCGCCCATTGGGGCGTGGAAGACCCGGCGCACGCGGAAGGCACGGAGGCGGAAGTCAAAGCCGCTTTCGAAACCGCTTACGGCATTTTGCGCCACCGCATCGAGACCTTCCTGGCCTTACCGCTTGATGAATTAAAAAACGATCCGGCACGCCTGAAAGCCGAGCTGGACCGTATCGGCACCTTGTTACCTTGATTTTTGGGAGTTTGCGATGAGCACTATTCAAATTTTCGATCCTGCCATGTGTTGCAGCACCGGCGTCTGCGGCGTGGACGTCGATCAGCAACTGGTGGATTTTTCCGCAGACCTGGATTGGGCCAGGCAAAACGGCGCGCAAATCGAGCGTTTCAACCTGGCCCAGCAACCGATGGCGTTCGCGGAAAACACTGTCGTCAAAGCCTTTTTGGAACGTTCCGGCGCGGAAGCCTTGCCGTTGATTCTGGTCGACGGCGAAGTGGCTTTGGCTGGACGTTACCCGAATCGCAACGAACTGGCGCGCTGGGCTGCCATCAATGCCGTTGAAGAAAGGGCCTCGTCCGGTTGTTGCAGCGGCAGTAAATGCTGTTAAAAAGATCAGTCTATGAAATTTCTCGATCAGCCTCCGCGCTTTTTGTTCTTTACCGGCAAAGGCGGCGTCGGCAAGACCTCCATCGCCTGCGCCGCGGCGATACATTTGGCCGACGCCGGCCGCAAAGTGTTGCTGGTGAGCACCGATCCGGCTTCCAATGTAGGGCAAGTATTCGGCGTCAACATCGGTAACACGATCACGGCGATAGAAAGCGTACCTGACTTATCGGCGCTGGAGATCGACCCGCAAGCCGCCGTCCAGGCTTATCGCGATCGCATCGTCGGCCCGGTGCGCGGACTGTTGCCGGAAACGGTCGTCAAAGGCATAGAAGAACAACTATCCGGCGCCTGTACCACCGAGATCGCGGCCTTCGACGAATTCACCGCGCTGCTGACCGATAGCGCGCTGACGGCGGGTTACGCTCACATCCTGTTCGATACCGCGCCGACCGGCCACACCATACGTTTATTGCAACTGCCCGGCGCCTGGAGCGGTTTCCTGGCAGCCGGCAAAGGCGATGCGTCCTGCCTGGGGCCGTTGGCTGGCCTGGAAAAACAGCGCGAACAATACAAGGCCGCCGTCGACGCCTTAGCCGATGCCGAACGCACGCGCTTGATTCTGGTCGCGCGCGCGCAGCAAGCCACCTTGCGCGAAGTCGCCCGCACCCATGAAGAACTGGCTGCGATAGGTTTATCGCAACAACATATGGTCATCAACGGCATCCTGCCGCAGATTGAAACCGAGTCCGATCCCTTGGCCGCTGCGATTCACGAACGCGAACAAGCCGCGCTGCAAAACATTCCCGCCGTTTTGCAAACGCTGCCGCGTGATCGGGTGATGCTCAAGCCTTACAATATGGTGGGCTTGGCCGCATTGCGGCAATTATTCGACGATACGGCCGCAACGGTCGAAGTCGCCGTCGATTCGCCGCTGGAACTCGATGAACCCAACCTATCCGAACTGGTCGACGAAATCGCCGAGGACCAACATGGCTTGATCATGCTGATGGGCAAGGGCGGGGTCGGCAAAACCACCCTGGCCGCCGCGATTGCTGTGGAACTGGCCCGGCGCGGTTTGCCGGTACATCTAACCACATCCGACCCGGCCGCCCATTTGAGCGAGACCTTGAACGGCACCCTGGACAATCTAACCGTCAGCCGCATCGACCCGCAACTGGAAACCCAGCGTTATCGCCAGCATGTGTTGGAAACCAAGGGCGCCAAGCTGGACCGGCAAGGCCGCGCCTTATTGGAAGAAGACTTGCGTTCCCCGTGCACCGAAGAAATTGCGGTGTTCCAGGCCTTTTCCGCCGTCATCCGCGAGTCCGGCAGCAAATTTGTCGTGATGGACACCGCGCCCACCGGCCATACCTTGCTGCTGCTGGATGCGACCGGCGCCTATCACCGCGAAATCAGCCGGCAGATGGATACGACCGGACTGCACGACAGCACGCCGCTGATGCGGTTGCAAGACCCGAAACGCACCAAAGTGCTGATCGTCACCCTGGCGGAAACCACGCCGGTATTGGAAGCCGCCAATCTTCAGGCCGACCTGAAACGCGCCGGCATAGCAGCTTGGGCCTGGGTCATCAATGCCAGCGTCGCGGCAAGTCGTGCCCGGTCGCCCTTGTTACGCCGGCGGGCCGCCAATGAATTGCGGGAAATCCATACCGTCGCCAGTCGGCATGCCCAGCGCTATGCCGTAGCCCCCCTGCTGCAACAAGAGCCGATAGGCGTCGAGCGCTTGCAGGCCCTAGCCGGCGACCGGCGGATGCCCGCCGAGCCGTGAGATGACCGGCAAAACCTATCGGGTTTTATTCATCTGCACCGGCAATTCGGCGCGCAGCATCATGGCCGAAGCGATATTGAATCAAATCGGCGGCGGCCGCTTTCGCGCCTACAGCGCCGGCAGCCATCCCGCCGGGAAAGTACATCCAAGGGCACTCGAGCTATTGCAAGGCCTGTATCACGACACAGCTGCCTTGAGAAGCAAGTCGTGGGATGAGTTCACCGGCACCGATGCGCCGCGCGTCGATTTCGTGTTTACCGTCTGCGACAAATCCGCCGGCGAACCCTGCCCGGTCTGGCCCGGCCAGCCGATGCGCGCGCATTGGGGCGTGGCGGATCCGGCCATGCTGTATGCCGACGAAGAACGGATGCAGAAACTGTTTTTCGACACCTACATATTATTGAAGCGGCGCATAGAACTGTTTTGTAACTTGCCGCTGCACAAGCTGGACGCCATCACGCTCAAACACCAACTCGATGAACTCGGCGCCACGCCGTCATCGGCCGGCTTACATTCAAACTCGGAGGAGCCATTATCATGAAACGCCTGCACATACATATCGCCGTCGACGATCTTGAACAAAACATCCGTTTTTACAGCGCCTTGTTTCAAAGCGGGCCCACTGTTCTCGAAGCCGATTACGCCAAATGGCTGCTGGACGATCCGCGCGTCAATTTCGCCGTTTCCAATCGCGGCCGCCGGCCGGGACTGGATCATCTGGGCGTACAAGTGGAATCGAACCAGGAACTGGAAGCCGTGCAACAAGCGCTGGCCGCCGCGGCTCTGCCGGTTGCCGAACAAAAACAGGCCGCCTGCTGTTACGTGCAATCGGATAAATACTGGAGCGTCGATCCGCAAGGCATTGCCTGGGAAGCTTTTCATTCCCTGAGTTCGATTCCGATGTTCGGCGAAGACCAAGTCATACAACTTGAGCAGGCTTCGGCTTGCTGCAAACCGTCAACTTCCGACGGCGCATCCTAAGCCGGTGCATCGCCCCGAAACATAAAACACAATCTTGTGGCAGCGACGCCATCGTCGCGATGGCGCCGCCGCTCCCACATTGATTTTCAAAGTAAAACTAAAGCATACGAGGCCAACACCATGACAGCCAAACCACACGCCATGGGATTTTTCGAACGCTATCTGACCCTCTGGGTGGGCTTATGCATCGCCGGCGGCATCCTGCTGGGCGCTTATGCGCCGGATTTCGCCAAGACCCTGGACGGCATGAGCATCAACGTCAACGGCGCGCCGGTCGTCTCCATCCCGATTGCGATCTGCCTGTTTTTCATGATGTACCCCATCATGGTCAAGATCGATTTCGCCGAAGTGGTCAAGGCCGGCAAGAGCATCAAACCGGTTAGCCTGACATTGATCGTCAACTGGGCGATCAAACCTTTCACCATGTATGCGATTGCCTATTTGTTTTTGGGCGGCTTGTTTCAAGGCCTAATCGGCGCCGACGCGGTGGATTTGGTGAAAATGCCGTTCGGCCTGGATTTACCGGTCGGCAGCGAATACGGGGCCGGCAGCGTGGTGCTGCAGGACGGCGTCAAAATGCTGCAAGTGCCGTTATGGCGCAGCTATCTGGCCGGCTGTATTTTGCTGGGCGTGGCGCCGTGTACGGCGATGGTGCTGGTGTGGGGTTATCTGGCCGGTGGCAATGCCGGCCATACCCTGGTGATGGTGGCGATCAATTCATTGGCGATGCTGTTTTTGTATGGCCTGATCGGCGGCTTTTTGTTGGGGGTCGGCCAATTGCCGGTGCCCTGGGAAGCCTTGCTGTTGTCCATCGGCATCTATGTCGCCCTGCCGTTGGTCGCCGGATTCTATTCGCGTAAATGGATCATCGCCCATAAAGGCCTGGACTGGTTCGAGCAAAAATTCCTGCATGTGCTTACCCCGATCACCATTATCGCCTTGCTGTTGACACTGGTGCTGCTGTTCTCCTTCAAGGGCGATGTCATCACCGCCAATCCGTTGACCATACTGTGGATTGCGATTCCGTTGGCGATACAAACCGTGCTGATCTTCGCCATTACCTATTCGGCCGCCAAACTGTGGGGCTTTTCCTACGAAAACGCCGCGCCGTCGGCGATGATAGGCGCCTCCAACCATTTCGAAGTCGCCATCGCCACGGCAGTCATGCTGTTCGGCCTGTCGTCCGGCGCCGCGCTGGCCACCGTGGTCGGGGTGCTGATCGAAGTGCCGCTGATGCTGGCCTTGGTCGGTTTTTGCAAGCGCACCCAACACTGGTTCGGCGGGGCGCGCTAAAGATTTGGTCGATAACGAACTTACCGAAATATATTTCCTTTGATGGAAGCGGCTTTAGCCGCGACGAGCGCCGTGATCGGAGTTGTTGTTTTTGACGCCCCCGGCCGGCCAATGCTAAAACCGCACTAGCCCACAACGCCGCCGCCAACCCGACCTGACAACCTGGCCTAGCAGCACGCATCGCGTGCCTTTTTGGCTCCTGGGTAATTGGAACGCCCAACAAAGTACGCAATGCCCCCCTTGTCCTGGATCGCCGGCAACGATCGGAATCAAAGCCGGACGGGCTTTGTCGCCGCCCAACATGCCGGTGATCCGCAACGTTCGTCTCGCTGGTGATTGTGATGGCGGCCGGGTGCGGTTTGCTGTACGGTATGGCAATGAACCCGCTCTGATCAGCGATTTCGCCGGCAGCAAACGGTTTAGCCATGTCCCGTAGCCAGATCATTTAGTAAAAAACAACCGATGCTCAAGGAAAATTTATTTAAGGCGCTAGCCGGCATACTGTTACTGACGGCCGTGATGGCCGCGCTCGGCTATTGGTTTGACGAGCAAATGCGCTTTGCGACCAATTGGGTGGTCGAACGGATCGGCTTTGCCGGTTTATGTCTGATTCTGTTCGTCACCGACACGCTGGTAACGCCCATTTCGCCGGATATTCTTCTGGTCGTAATTGCCCACAGCGATTTAGCGGAGCACTGGCTGTTCTATGTATCGATTTTAAGTTTGGTATCGGTTGCGTCCGGCATGCTGGGATGGTGTATCGGGCGTTGGCTGTCGCATTTCAATGTAGTGCAAAACCTGTTCGGCCAGTTCAATCAAGAACAACGCCAATTCATTCAAAAATACGGTTTCTGGGCCATTGTGTTGGGCGCCGCAACGCCGCTGCCTTATTCGGTAACCTGCTGGACAGCCGGCGCGTTGCAGGTTAAATGGACGACGGTCCTGACCGCTTCGATCTTATTTCGAATTCCCCGCATCATCGTCTATTACCTGTTCATCGCATCGGCCAGCAATCTTTTTGCCTGAAAACCCAATGACGAAATAAGGCTAGCAACCGTATAGGTTGCGCCGAAGCCCGCGAGGGGCAAGGCCGGGAACGATACGCCCGACGGCCGAACCCTATGCGGCATGGAAGTTTCGCGCGACGTATCGGGGTAACAATTCAGGATCGTTGCGCCCGCGAAAGCCCGATACAATCGGCTGCGAACTGCTGCTTGCCTCTAAGCTGACATTGATTGGTGAAGGATTCTCTGCAAATGTAAAAACGCGGCATTCACAATTGACAACCTTGGCTCTGTTTATGATTCGGCTATTAAAATGGTAATTTAACTGAATTACGCTGAATCAGCGCTAGCACTTTCGGTCGGGCGGTAGCTGTTAACTGAAATCCTAATCCAGTGCGGTAGCTTTCCGGCAAGTAAAATCGTTTATCATCTTTTTTATCTTTGTCTTCGAAAACCACACCCAGTTCTTGCAAAGCATTAGACATGCCAGGCTCAAGTTTGACGGAAACAGCATTGAATGGCACGTATTTATCGGCCTCAGGTACGCTTTTAAGGCTGTTATACCAACGACTAAGAACATCGATTTCGGCAATTGCCTCTTCGACTTTTTTATTACTGCAATCTTCAACTGATCTGCGAATTGCTTCGGGTATTAAAACTCTATCCTCCCATTTATGGGATTTATCAGATAGGCTTCTTTTTGCGGCATGATACAAAAATCTAACTAAATCCCTTGCCTGCAAACGACCATTTAAATCACAGATCGCCGCAAATATCCACCGAGCAGAAAATGCTTCCTTTGAGCCCGGTGTACCCAGCTTTTTACCCCAAAGTTTTTTCAATTGCTCTAATAATTCTATAGCTGATAATTTGTCAGAATCGTCTTTGTTTGCCCAATCTAAACCGGTTTCTGCAGAAATCCAATAGGCAAGCCGCAGGAAAGATTCAGCTGTCCATTCTAAAACAAAGGGTTTATATCGAGCCTCGAATTGCCCGCTATTTTGTTGAATGACAGTGCGCACATAATCAGAGCGAATAAATTCTATAATGCCTAAATTACCATCGCGTAATTCTCTTAATCTATCGGGAAGCCTTAACAGAGCTTCTAACGCTTCTTTTTGCGTAGGCTTTTCTTCAAGTTTAGAAAATTGATCTTCCAATCCGTCAATGAGAAGAATAAGGCGAAGATTATTTTTTGTTAAAAAATCGCTAAATTGTTTTAAGTCATCGCCTTTAATGGAAAAAGCATTCATTAGTTCAATGATCCAAAATTTAGACCAAACAATAGTTCCGTCTAATACATTTTGATCAATGCGATCATGTAATTCAATTTCTGAAAAATTTCCTGGCAGACCAAGAGTTTCGAAACAATTTTGGCGACAACTCTCGACTATCGTTTTAGCGTGTTCTTTTAAATTTTTTGACGAAAGGAACGGAAAAATTAACGTATCTATATTATTGGTTTGAGAAAACCCAAGCTTATTAAGAAAATTTCCCCATTTTTTCTCTCGACAAAGCTGTAAAAAGTTAAAAGTCTTTCCAGCACCTTTTGCGCCAATTGAAACAGTTATTGGGACATTTTTCTCATAATGTTTTGCCAAATTTCTCAATGGTTCTGTTACTAACAGGTTTTCTCCTTCTCCATTTTCTGCATAAATATATTTTTCACATAATTTAGCAAGTCTATCTGCGTTGTTATTGATATTAGTGGCTGTATGAGACACGGATGGGAGGATGGATTTTTCAGTTGAACCCTGAAACGTTTCGGCCCATTGTTTTGCTTGTATAAATAAATTACTGTTTTTGGTAAGATCAATCGCTTGCTTAAGGTCTCTTATGCTCATAAGATTCTCATTGAATCCGGCATCAACGAATTCAATACTGGAACTAATGCCGTCATTTTCAAGAGAGCTTGGAAATGCCGCGTTCATCTGAAGCACCGCTTCCTCATAATCTGAAGATTCGCGTAAAGAAGATGTTAGCAAGCTTAATATTACTGTTGGTACTGAGGCTGGATTTTCTACATCGGTCGTTAAAGCTCGGAGTAAAGCCATTTTCCTCAGAACAAGAGCCGCACCAATGACTGATTGCTTGGCCACAGTGGAAACGATAAATTTTTCAATTCGAGGATCAAATAATATGGGACTTGCTAATTCACTAAGCCCCGCCCTTAAATCAATTAATACCAACTCCACATTTAACGCATCAGCCAATTTTGAAATGGCATCTCCAACGCACCAAGGATTCTTTGTGTTACGAGCTAAATGCTCAGGAAGAATGGGGGTATCGAGTAATTCAATCGGGTTTTTAGGATTTATGCAGGCGGGCAAAACAAATAGTTCGTGCATCCCATCTAAGGTTAATGAAACTTTTCGTAATTCATCGGCACAACATTGAATAGACGCCTCGACAGAAGCCGCTGGATAATGCACAGATTCAAGAAATTTGACGAAAGAAATATTAGGTTGATTGACACTGTCAAGCCAATAGGTGATACCGGGCGCCTCTAAGTCCGCATCAATTAGCAATACTTTTGTGTTGCGTTTTTTAGATTGTTCTAAATAGGCGGCTAAATGAGTTATTAACGCAGTAGTGCGTCCTACTCCCCCTTTGAAAGAATGAAAAGCAGCAATACGTTTTGAGACTAAATTTTTCGGTTGAGCAATAAATTCTGCATTGTCAGGATTTAAATATGCCAGATCATGCCATAGAGGATAATGCGAAAGCGATAATGCTTTGTTGTTTGATTCTAAAATCACTTCAAGTGGGTATTTTACTTTATCAATGCTAAGGTTTAAGTTATTCTCCTGCTCATCTAAGAAGTTACCAAAATAGCTAGTAAGCCATTCACGTAAAGTAGCTTCATTAGAGCTTTCTTTTATAGAAATCTCAGCTCCATCAGCATAACAATTTATGCTATTTATATAGGCAGGAAGCAGACTAAATCCAAAAGTTATTTCCCGAAAGAAACGCTCAACATCTAGCCATGTAAGTAATAATGCTGGTTTTTCGAAGCCAAAATTCGTGGCGTTCATTTTAGTTCTCCGTTAATCCAATCATCAATAGCACATAATTTTTCTTCAAGCTCAGCGTCTGTAGGGGTTTTTGCTTGCGCGCCATACCTCCATACTTGATTTAAATCGCAAGTTCCAGTGTTTCGTTGTTTATGAGGTTTTGATAGAGTGAGGTCATCTAAATGAATATCTTTAGGGAGATGGAGTTCCCGAGCGACTTTTAGTTCGCTCAGCAGCTTATTCAAGTCATGTTTAATATCGAAAAACATATTCTCAGAATCTTGTTTGCCCTCCCGTTTGAGCATAACTGCTTTCAGACCGGTTTCGACCGCGTAAAACAAAATAAGCCGATGAGCATTGGTTTTTTGTTCGCATTCTTTAAATACTGAACTGGATTCGCGCCAAGCGCGCTTAAGTTCCCTAAGAGAAAAAACAATCATCTTTGATCCGACATCTAAGCAATGGTTTGGATAGTTTACCTACTGAAAGTAACAATGAAAAAATTATTAGCCGTCCAGGTTTGTAGACTAGCCAGAATGGTGAAAACACTGATGTAATTACTCCATTTTTTAGCCTTCGTTAAATTCAACATTGTCTATGATATATTCCATCGTCCAGTTTTGACCGACAGAAGCTAAATTACTGGAAACTCAACCTATGCCGGAAAAGTTTTCGGCAGCAAATTCGGGTCAAGTTCGATCGATCGTATATTGGATGAGCGCGATAAGGGCATGCCAAGATAAACGTGCTGGCTACGAATGTCCGTTGCTATCCAACTTAAAGGTCTGCCCGAGCATACCCATTCTTGAATTTCTCGCCGCGACGTTGTGCGCTTGCCGATTCGATTGCGCTATATCCCACGGTCTTTTTGATGTGCTCCGTTCCCGGAGGCCTAATTGGCCGGACAGGGCGACAGCTTAACAGCCGGCGACTCGTATTGTTTGAAGGCGGTTTTGTCCAGCATCAGTCTGGCAAACCATTGCGCTTGGGTCTTGTCGCGCGGGCGGATTTCGGCCGCTACGCCGCGGGCGGCCAGTTGGGTTTTAAATAAAACCGCCCGCGCTTTATCGTTAAAAACCCCTAGGGAAATCGCTCCTTTTTTGTCGCCCTCTTGAATCGTCCAAATATCGGACAGGCCCTTTTCCTGTAAGAAAAACTTGTCGGCGCGCGCCTGTTCGGGCGTTTTGGCGGCCGGAAAATAGACTTGAAAATCGCTGCCGATGAGCTTGTCTCTTGCCAGGAGCTGTTTGCCTGCCAAGGCTTTTTGCGCCAGCCATTTTTTGGCGCCTGCCTCGTCCGCGAAAGGGCCGGCTTCAAAGCATTTGCGCACAATGGCCGGTTGTACCGGCGGCAGCGGTTTTTCGGCTTGGGCCTTTGTAACGATAGGCCGCGGCTTAAGCGGTTTATCGATTATTTTGGCCGGCGACATATAGTCTTGCGGCCCCCGCAGATCGGCCACTATATTTTCGATTTCGGCCTGTTGCCAGCGCTTGACGCCGTCTTGGACCACTTCCGAAATTTGAGAACCCCTCTGTGCCCGCCCGTATTCTTCGACCGTCAACACGCTAGCGCCGGACCGGGCCTGGGGCGCAACTGCGGGGCCGAGTTTGCCGGCATGGAATTGCCACAGCAAAAAAACCGCATTCAACACGCAGAGCAGAAAAAACAGCGGTTTCACGAACTCGATTCCTCCCGGCAAAAAATCGACAAGCCTTTCAGCACCAAGTCCGGATCGAGCAGATACGGCACGGTTAACGACGGCGCGATGCAGGCGGCGTCGCCGCCGGTCAACAACAGGCGGTAGCCGGCATCCAGTTTATGCAGCGCCTGCGCTATCAAGCCGGTTACGGCCATGCACACGCCACTGGCAATGGCCGCATCCGTCGCCGCGCCCAACGCCGTATGATAAACCCGGTCGGTAAAAGCCAAATCGGCTGTATTGGCGACCAGGGCTTGCTTCATCAGCTTCAACCCCGGGCAGATCAGGCCGCCCAAATGCCTGCCGTCGGCTTGCAGCGCATCGACCGTGACAGCGGTGCCGCAATCGGCGATGCAAATATTGCCCGGATAATGCCGGTGGGCCGCTATCATCGCCAACCAGCGGTCGATACCCAGCTTTTCCGGCTGTTCGTAAGCGCTATTGACCCCAAAAGCCGAGCGGGAGGCTTGCGGTATCACTAACCGGCATTGCGGCCACAGCGTTTGGACCAGTCGGACCAGGCTATCGAATACCTGTTTGTCGGAAACCGAGGCTATGGCCGCATTGCGCGGCACGCCGATAGTCTGCCAAGCTTGGCCGAGATCGGTTAAAAACTCCGGCCGGCGATAATCGCAGGCTTGGCTTTCAAGCAGGCGGCCTTGTTGTTCGACGGCCCATTTAAGGCGGCTGTTCCCGATGTCCAGCAATATGTTCATGCCGGCCTGAAACTGACTTCGCCCGAGGCAAACGCGCGTACCCGGCCGGCATGATCTTCCAGCAACAACAAACCCTGATCGTCTATGCCCCGCACAATCCCGGCAAACGCCTGTTCGCCGATCAAAACGTTTACCGCCTTGCCCCGCATGCAATCGAAGTTTCGCCAATCGTCTATGAAGTCTTGCAGGGTCCGTTGTTCGAAATCGGCCAGCACCGGCAGCATTTCGTTCAAGAGTAAAGCCACCAACCGGTTGCGCTGCCGCATAACCTCTTCCCCCATAATATGCCGCAAATCCACCCAGGCTTGCTCGATCGGCTCGGCCTGCCGTTCCGGCAAATACAGATTCAAACCCAAGCCCGCGACGGCATGGCAAGGCCCGCTGCTTTCTCCGGACACTTCAATCAGAATGCCGGCCAGTTTGCGTCCGCGCCAATAAATGTCGTTAGGCCATTTCAAGCCTACCTCTTGCACGCCGGCACGGGACAGGGCTCTCACCACGGCGACGCCCAACGCCAAACTCAAACCGGTAATGGCGCCCGGCCCGGTTTGATAATGCCAAAGTACGGATAAATAAACATTGTGCCCAAACGGAGAAACCCAGTGCCGGCCGCGCCGGCCCTTGCCCGCTGTTTGGTATTCGGCCAGACAGACTCTGCCTACGGATGGGGTATGCCGGGCAAGTTCCATCAAATGGCCGTTGGTCGAGGCGATGGCGGGATGAATCTCCAGCTCGGAAATCAAGGCTTCGGCCCGCGGCCCGAGTTGGTCCAGGATATGTTGCCGATCCAGCAATTGCAAAGGCCGCTGCAATTTATAGCCTTTGCCGCTTACCCCCACCAACTCCACGCCTAAACCATCCAGCGCCTGCAAATGTTTCCAGATTGCCGAGCGGCCGACGTCCAACGCCCTTGCCAACTCGGTGCCCGAGTGAAAGCGGCCGTCGGCCAACAAATGCAGCAAGCGGATCAGTTGATCGGAAATCGACATAAGGATTTTAAAACCGGCCCAAACAGCCGCGGGCAACGTTAGGCATTTTTATCGCGCAACTGCTGCATTTGTTTTTTAATCACATGCTTGATCAGCAGTTCCCTGTCTTCTTCTTTCATATTGACGTATTCGACGCAAATCGCATAGGGGTGTTCGGCGTTGTCTTGGGAAATATCCTTGCACTGCGCCACCCGGCCATAGGCCACGATGACGGCCAGGCAGGAGGTCAGCACCATGCGCAGCTCCAGCAAGGTATCGATGGGTAGCGCAACGTCGTTGGTAAACGCTACGCCCGCCGCGCTTAAACTGACTTCGCGTTTGTCCTGTTCGGAAAAGTCATCCTGCCGGGGGCTCAAGGATTGCACGATCAAATTGATCTTATTATCGAGAATTTTCAAATACTCGAACATTTCCGGGTCGCGCCTGTCCAGCCTGGGAGCCAGGGCCGCCGCTTCCTGGTTCAATACATCGAGCGCGGCACTCAGGCTGCAGGTACTTAAAACGTCGTAGGAAACATGGCTAAGTTTTTTTATCCGCGCTTCGTTAATAACTTGATAGAGCAAACTGATGTTGTCGTTAACCCTGAAATAACGTCTTTTCTCTTCAAATTCCTCGGCCATGTTTACAGTCCTAACAGGTGGTTGTCCGCGCCAATTTTAGCCGATGGCAGCTTAAAACCGGCAAAATTTCCGGCTTTAATCCGGCACGATCACATCGTGGCGCCGCATCAGTTCATTGACGGCGGCGCGCGGAATGCTTTGAACCGGCAATATCAGGTCATCCGTTCCCAAGCCTCTGTCCGCCAGCGATTCCGCTTCCGCAAACACGTCCTTTATTTCGTAGAGCGCCAACGCGGTAAAGATCGCCGCGGTATTCTTTAACGCCATGTTTTGCGGGTTTTGCCCGGCTTTCAGTTGGAACACGCCGTCATCCAGCAGCAACACCGAAACAGACTGGTCGAAGGCGGCCGTCGTCAACATTTGGTCCAAGGCTTCCTGCACGTGGCTGGTGAGATGCGGCAAGCGGCGCATCACAAACAAATATTTTTTCATGACGGCTTACCCGAACACCAGACAGCGGTCGGCTTTCAGGCTTGCCTCCAACCACTGGCCCAAGCCGGCGATGCGAAACCCGTCGGCCAGCTGATTGTCCGCCAACCCCTGGCGCCGGGCCTCGTCCTCGCATAACAAGCCGCGCCGTTGGGCCGCGGAAATGCACACGACCAAATCGATACCGAATTCCCTGGCCAGTTGCGGCCACATCGCGTTTAAATTGGTTTCGTCATCGGGCGGCAAGGCGTGGCGGAATGCATGCTGAATGCCTTCCCGGTAAAAAAACACCTGCGCAATCCGGTGGTTTTCCCGCAAAGCCGCCTGAATAAAGCGGTGCGCCACTAAACCGGCATTGGACGCATAAGGAGCGGCGTTAACTTGAATAGCATATTTCATGGCTTTATGAGGTATTTAAACTAAATCACTTATAATTGATCATATTGTTATCAGCATAACACGCCGGCCTGAATTTCCCGGTTATACCCTTAGCACACAACCCCATCGACTCCGGCACGCCCTACTGACCATGAAATCATCCGCCCTAACAATAGCCATTGCCTTGAGTTTGTTCCCCGCGTTGCCCCGCGCCGTCGAAATCGAAAAAATCCAGCTACCGGACATGGGCGATTCCTCCGGCGCACTGATTTCACCCATTGAGGAACAGGAATTCGGCGCGTCTTTTTTTCGCAACCTGCACTCGCAAACGGAAATCAGCCAGGATCTCGAGATACAGCAATATATTCAAAGCATAGGCCGGCAACTGGTCGCGCATAGCGACAACCCGTCCACCCCGTTTCATTTTTTCGTGGTGATGGATCCCAACATTAACGCTTTTGCCGGCCCGGGCGGCTATATCGGCGTAAATTCGGGGCTGATATTGCTCACCGAAGCCGAAAGCGAGCTGGCCTCGGTCATGGCCCACGAGATCGGCCACGTCACCCAACGCCATCTTTACCGGCAAATCGAAGCCGCCAGTAAAATGTCGATTCCGACCGTGGCCGCCACCTTGGCCGCTATTTTAATCGGCACCCAGTCTCCGCGCATGGGGCAGGCCGCGCTGATGGCGGTGCAGGCCGGCAGCGTGCAATTTCAGATCAACTTTACCCGCGACAACGAAAAAGAAGCCGACCGGGTCGGCATGCAAACCTTGGCCGAATCCAGTTTCGACCCGCGCAGCATGCCGACCTTCTTCGAACGCCTGCAGCAATCCACCCGTTACTACGGCAAGGGCGTACCGGAGTTTCTGCGCACTCACCCGGTTTCCGAAAGCCGGATCGCCGATACCCGCGGCCGGGCGGAAACCTACCCCTACCGGCAATATCCCGATTCGATGGGTTATTTGCTCACCAAGGCCAAATTATATGCGCTGACCACGCACGATAAAAATGCCGCGCTGAACCATTTTTCCGCTCTGGAGCAACAGGGCACCCCCGAACAGCGCGCGGTCGCCCGCTACGGCATCGGCTTGGTCCATTTGCATAATTTACAGTACCAGGCCGCCGGCGAAATATTTCAACAATTGGCGGCACAATACCCTAACCAACCCCAATATATCGCCGCCCTGGCCCGCACGGCCGTGGAAAATCACGAGCTTGATAAAGCCAATCAGCTATTTGCCAAGGCGACGCAAAACTTTCCCAGCAACGACGCCATTAAAATCGAATACACGCGCTCCCTGCTAAAAAACGCCAAACCCGAACAAGCCAAGCAGGTACTGTTGAGCCTGTCGGACAACCAAAAAGAACGGCCGTTTTACTATCAGACCTTGGCCGAAATTTACGCCGAGCTGAAGCAACCGGCGGAATCGCACCGCTATATGGCCGAACATTATTTCGCCGCCGGACAAACCGAAGACGCCATCCTGCAAATCCGCTTGGCCAAACAGGAAAAAAATCTCAATTACCAAATGCAGGCCATCCTGGATGAGCGTTTAAATTTTTTCCTGAGCGAATGGGAAGAGATGAAAAAGAAACGAGACTAAGCATTAGAAAATAGCGATATTCACAAGTTTTTGTTTCGACAAGTTAATTTCGGCCCGAAACTAATTCGCGGAGAAAACTTACTTTTTTTGATGGACATCGCATTTTTTTTCACATAGACTCTGCCCACCTTATAGGAGTGCACAAGGTCTAAACATAAATAGACCATGGCTTTGAGGGGAGGGAAGCGGCCTGTAGCTAAGGCGCATAATAACAACAATAACAGTAACTGCTTGACTACACTGCCATTGCTGGCAGACGTCCAACATAATAATAGCAATAATAAGGACGAGCCCGCTTTATGCGGGCTTTTTATTGCCCGCCGCTGGTGAACTTATTGCTTGTTCATAAGCCTGACAAGTGGCTACCACAGTCCTTTTTCAATTATAATAGCCACTTACGGCTATCGGCTGTTACGTTTAGTTCGATTCATCCACCCATTCCCAAAAAGGTTCAAAAATGGCACGTGTTACCGTTGAAGATTGTTTAGAAAATATTGAAAACCGTTTCAAACTGGTTTTATTGGCCGGCAAGAGGGCCAGACAACTGGAAAAAGGTGCCGACGAATTCTTGCCGCGCGGAAAAGACAAGGACACCGTGCTGGCTTTGCGCGAAATCGCGGCCGGCTTCGTCACCGAAGAAAATATAGAGCGTTTGCACCGTGGCGGCCACGTGTCCGACACCCATCTGGAAATCGGCTGATTCCGCCAATGACCGAGATAGCCGCCCCTTCGCCCCTGCCCCAGGTAGAGCATCCGGAAGAAAAACTGCTCCACCAGCTCCGCGAGATTTTACACGGCTATCTCGACCAGCAAAATATCGGCAACATCGTCCGCGCCTATCACTTCGGCGCGGCGGCCCACTCCGGGCAATTCCGCAAAAGCGGCGAAGCCTATATCTGCCACCCTGTTTCGGTGGCCATTACGCTGGCCAGCATGCACATGGACGCCCACGGCATCATGGCGGCCATCCTGCACGACGTCATAGAAGACACCCCGGTCAGCAAGGAACAACTCGCCGCCGAGTTCGGCCAGGAAGTCGCCGAACTGGTCGACGGTGTCACCAAACTGTCCAAAATCGATAGCCGCTCGCGCGCCGAAGCGCAGGCGGAAAATGTGCGGAAAATGTTTTTGGCCATGGCCCAGGACCTGCGGGTCATCGTGGTCAAACTCGCCGACCGCTTGCACAACATGCAAACCATGGGCAACATGCCGATGGACAAAAAGCGCCGCATCGCCAAGGAAACCCTGGAAATCTATGCCCCCATCGCCAACCGGCTGGGCATGAACGATATGCGCCACCAGTTGGAGTCGCTGGGATTCAAGGCGCTCTACCCCAACCGTTACACCGCCATCAACAATGCGGTGAAAAAGTCGCGCGGCAACCGCAAGGAAATCGTCGACACCATCCAGAGCTCGATTCAAAACCGCCTGAAGGAAACCGGCATGGATTGCACGGTGGCCGGCCGGGAAAAAAATATCGCCAGCATTTACCAAAAAATGCTGCACAAAAAAATCTCGTTTACCGATGTGTTCGACGTGTATGCGTTTCGGATTTACTGCCATCAGGTCGACGATTGCTACCGGGCCCTGGGCTGTGTGCACAACCTGTTCAAACCCATACCCGGCCGTTTCAAGGATTATATCGCCCTGCCCAAGGCCAACGGCTACCAATCGCTGCATACGATTTTGATCGGCCCTTACGGCGTCCCCATAGAAATCCAGATTCGCACCCACGAAATGCACCGCCTGTCCGAATCCGGCATCGCCGCGCACTGGCTGTATAAATCCGATAACGAAAAAAGCGAGACCATACAGGCCCGCGCCAACGAATGGCTGCGCGATTTACTGGAAATTCAAAAATCCGCCGGCGATTCGCTGGAATTCATCGACAACCTGAAAGTCGACCTGTTTCCTCAAGAAGTCTACGTGTTCACCCCCAAGGGCAAGATCATCAAACTGCCGCGCGGCGCCACCATCGTCGACTTCGCCTATATGGTGCATACCGACGTCGGCAACGCCTGCATCTCGGCGCGTATCGACAAAAAACTGGTGCCGTTGCAATCCAAGCTGGAAAACGGCATGACCGTGGAAGTGATTACCGCCAGCTGGGCCCGGCCCAACCCGCTGTGGCTGAATTATGTCGTCACCGCCAAGGCCCGCAGTTGCATCCGGGCCTATCTGAAAAACTTCAACCAGCAGGAAGCCATCAATCTGGGCCGCCGCTTGCTGGAAAAGGAACTGCTCAGTCTGAACATTCAGCTCGACCAAGTCGACGACACCCAAATCGTGCAAGTCCTGCACGCGATGAAAAAACACTCCATGAACGATTTGCTGGAAGATATCGGCCTCGGCAACCGCATGCCGTTTCTGGTCGCCAAACACATCGGTCAGATCGGCAATAATCCCGGCCTCAAACTCGACGATAACGATCAACGCCATAAGTCGCCCTTGATCATCAAGGGCACCGAAGGCATGGTGGTCAGTTTGGCCAAATGCTGCCGGCCGATTCCCGGGGATTCCATCATCGGCTTTTTCAACCCGGGCAAGGGTATCGTGGTGCACCACCACGAATGCCGCAACAGCAATGAAGTCAGAAAAAAACAAACCACCTGGCTGGACGTGGAATGGAGTCCGGACGCGGCCGGCGAATTTCCGGCCGAAATCCGTATCGAACTGTTAAACCAGCGCGGCTCGCTGGCCACCATCGCCTCGACGATTTCGTTCATGGATTCGAACATCGAAAATATCCATGTGGTCAGCCAAGACGACCGGGTATCGGTAGACCTGCTGACGCTGGCCGTCCGCGACCGGGTGCATTTGGCCAACATCATTCGCAAGCTGAAAAAACTGTCCATTGTGTTAAAAATTACCCGCATCAAGGCCTGATTATGACTAAAACCATCATCTCCACCGCCTCGGCCCCGCAAGCCATCGGCACCTATTCGCAAGCCGTCAAGGTCGACAGCACGGTTTATTTGTCCGGCCAGATTCCCCTCGATCCGGAAACCATGCAACTGGTGGACGGCGACATTGCCGCACAAATCCGCCGGGTGTTCGACAACCTGCTGGCCGTGGCCGAAGCGGCCGGCGGTAATTTTTCCGACATCGTCAAGCTCAACGTTTTTCTGACCGATTTGGGCAATTTCCCCATCGTCAACGAAATCATGGCCGAATACTTCACGCTGCCCTACCCCGCCCGCGCGGCGGTCGGGGTGGCGGCGCTGCCCAAGGACGCCGGCGTGGAAATGGATGCTGTCATGGTATTACGTCAAGAATATTACTGATCTAGTTCAGGCGATTTAACGCCCAACGCCTCTCGGTATGACGCAGCGAGAACCGGCCCAACTGCCCGTCACCCGCCTGACGGGCATCGGTTCTCAGACCGCCGCCCGCCTGCAAAAACTGGGCATCCATACCCTGCAAGACCTGCTGTTCCATCTGCCGCAACGCTATCAGGACAGAACCCGCGTCTCGGCCATCGCCAGTCTGGCGCCCGGCATGACCGCGCTGGTGTGCGGCCAAGTGGAATACGTCGACACCCCGCAACGCGGCCGCAACAGCGTGATTTGCCGCATCGGCGACGCCAGCGGCTTGCTGTCGTTACGGTTTTTTCATTTTTCGGTGCAACAGATTCAGCAACTCAAGCCCGGCACGCAACTCAGTTGTTTCGGCGACCTTCGCATGGGTTTTAACGGGCTGGAAATGGTTCATCCGGAATACCGCATCCTGCATGCCGGCGACGACCCTACCGAAACCAGCCTGACGCCGGTTTACCCCCTCACCGAAGGCCTGGCCCAATCGACCTTGCGCAAGGCCGTCACGCAGGCCTTGGAACTGTGTTTCAGTGATACCGGCGCGTTGAAGGATTGGTTACCGGCAGCCATCCGGCAACAATACGATTATCCGACCTTGACTGAAGCCTTGCTCACCTTGCACAGCCCGCCCCCCACCTTGTCGGCGGAGAGTTTGGCCAACGGCAAGCTACCGGCCTTAAAACGCTTGGCCTTCGAAGAATTTCTGACCCATCATCTTGCGTTGTTGCTGGGCAAACAGCATTACAAAACCTGGCAAGCCCCGGCGTTAACTTTAAACGACGCGGCAAAACAGCGTTTTCTGGCCGAACTGCCTTTTCGGCTCACCGCTGCGCAACAACGCGTAATTGCCGAAATCGAGGCCGACTGCGGCCAGACTCACCCCATGCTGAGACTGGTGCAAGGCGACGTCGGCTCCGGCAAAACCCTGGTGGCGGCGCTTGCGGCGCTTGCCGCGCTGAATTCGGGTTTTCAGGTAGCTTTGATGGCACCCACCGAACTACTGGCCGAACAACATTTTCGCAACTTCAGCCAATGGTTTGCCCACACCGGCCTGCCGGTATTTTTTTTAAGCGGACAAATCAAGGGCAAGGCCCGAGCCGGCACGCTGGAAGCCATGGCAAACGGCAGCGCTGGGCTGGTGATAGGCACGCACGCGCTGTTTCAGGACAGCGTCAATTTTCACAAACTGGGCTTGGTGATAATCGACGAACAGCACCGCTTCGGCGTCCAGCAACGCTTGGCCCTGCGCGCCAAGGGCCAAACCGAAGGTAAGGTGCCGCACCAACTGGTGATGACCGCCACGCCGATTCCGCGCACGCTGGCCATGCTGCAGTATTCCGATCTGGATATTTCCGTCATAGACGAACTGCCGCCCGGCCGCACGCCGGTCACCACCAGCGTGATTCCGTCCGAGCGCCGCGCCGAAGTGATAGCCCGTATCAGCCTCTGGGCCGGGCAAAAACGCCAAGCCTATTGGGTGTGTACCTTGATCGAGGAGTCGGAACAGCTGCAATGCGAAGCGGCGGAGAACACCGCGCGTTATTTACAGGAAACCCTGCCGGGCGTGCGTATCGGTTTGGTGCACGGCCGCATGAAAGCCGCCGACAAAGACGCGGTGATGCAGGCTTTTAAACAAGGCGAGTGCGATTTATTGGTAGCCACCACGGTGATCGAAGTCGGCGTCGACGTGCCCAACGCCGGCCTGATGATCATCGAAAATCCGGAGCGTTTGGGCTTATCCCAACTGCACCAGTTACGCGGCCGGGTCGGCCGCGGCAGCCTGGAGAGTTACTGTCTGCTGTTGTATCAAGCGCCGCTGTCGGAATCCGGCAGACAGCGGCTGGGCATATTACGCGAAAGCAACGACGGCTTTGTGATCGCCGAAAAAGACCTGGAATTGCGCGGGCCGGGCGAAATCATCGGCAACCGCCAGACCGGCCAAATCCCCTTCAAAATCGCCGACCTCAACCGCGACCGCGAATTGCTGGAGCATGTGCAGGCTGCGGCGCAACTGATTTGCCGGGACCATCCGGAAACCGTACAACCTTTGCTGCGGCGCTGGACCGGCGGCTCGCTGCAAAATCCGGACGACCTGTTTCACACCGTTTACAGCCCTTGAACCGGCCGGCGGCGGGCGTTATTTCAAGCCATACACCTTCAATTGGCTGCACACCTTTAACTGATTATCCGGTACCGTGCAGTCGCCGGTATTGAGCCGGTAAATCATCACGTAGACTCTGCCGTTGGCCACCACCGGCGGGATCATTCTGGACATTTTGCCCAGCCCGCCGTTGTTATCGTCGCCGGTGCGGAACAAGCGCTTCATGCGATTCCCGGGTTCGATGGTGGTGGCGTCGTAAGCCACCAGTTGGCCTTCGGCAAATTCCTTGTTGGCGTCGCCGAACTTGGAATATACCGACCACAGAATCGCCGAACCGAAATCGATCGCATGCGGAAAACCGGAAGTGGCGGACGGCTTGCCGGACACCATCAATAGCCCACCCGGCATGCCGCCGGGCGATTCGTGTCCCACGGAAGCCATATCGTCGCCTTCGGCCCGAAAAGTCGGCAGCTCGCCGTCCAGGGTGGAAAAATTGTAGCTTTTTAAACGGGAATTTTCTCCCCAGACATAGACGATGCCGCCGGTCTGATTGCGTTGCGCCAATGCCAACGAATGGATATGGTGCATCTTGTTGTTTTCCGGATCCCCACACGGTACAAACCAGCCGTGATCGCTATGCCCGGAGGCCGGGCACGGCAGGCTGCGATTCAAATGCTGGGCTCTGTCCCAATTCTGGTTAATATCGCCGCCATAATAAGACGCCACCAGCGGCGGTTTGGACAACAGCCGGTTAAATCTGTCGTCCTTGCCGAGATTGAATTTATCCAGCGAATAAATAATCCCGTCCTTGGTACCTTGCAGCAGCAAACTGGAACCCGGCACCAGCATCGGCCCCGCCGCGCCGAAATCCCAGT
>NZ_JANIBK010000009.1 GCF_024505165.1 Methylomonas rivi | reverse complement strand
CACTGAATTTGGCCTACAGATAATTCCCCTGCTTGAAAATAATTCAATTCAAGCAAGGGGGGAAACTTTAGTAAAAAGTCATTAGTTTTGGGTAGGTACATAGCCTTCCGGCACTTCAAATCCGCCGGCAAACAGGAATTTCTCGCGTTCGGCTTCCAAAATCTTTTTGGCGGACGGATCGAAGCTAGCCAACCGGCGTTCGTTAATGATCATGGTTTGCATCGCTAGCCAATCCTTCCAGGCCTGTTTGGAAACATGATCGAAAATACGTTGGCCGTTAGGGCCCGGAAATGGCGGCGCGTCCAAGCCTTCCGCTTCCACGCCCAGTTTTACGCATTTAACCATTCTCGTCATAGTGTTCCTCTAAATAATGTTGTTGGAGCAAGCGTTTGATAGGCGCCGGCAATCCTAATGAATAAACGTCGTTGGCTTTATACCAGACTGGGCTATCGGCTTCCATCACACAGTTTATGGGGTTTTGCAGGGTGGCCAGTAGCGGAGTGTAGTCCAGATGGTAATGGGAAAAACTATGCCGTAGGCCGGGCAGCGCGTCCGGTTCGTTCAATTGATAACCATGCTGTAAGCACCAATCTTGCAACTGCTGGCGGTCGGCGAATTCCGGCAAACTCCACAAGCCGCCCCAGATGCCGGCTGGCGGGCGCCTTTCCAGCAGAATCCGCTTTTGCTTGTCCTGTAAAACCAGAAACAAGAGTCGCTTGACCGGCAGCGTTTTTCGCGGTTTGGGTTCGGGCAATTGATTGACCAAATCAAGTCTGTAAGCCTGGCATCCGTTGATTACCGGGCAGATTTCGCAGCGCGGCTTGCTGCGCGTGCAAAGGGTGGCGCCCAAATCCATCATGGCCTGGGTGTAATCGCCCGTGCGCTGCCCCGGCGTATATTGGCTGCTGATGGTCCAAAGTTGGGCGGTGACCTTGCTGTCGCCCGGCCAGCCATGCACGGCGTGAAAACGCGCCAATACGCGTTTGACGTTGCCGTCAAGTATGGATTGGCTTTGGCCGCAAGCGATACTGAGTATCGCCCCGGCGGTGGAACGCCCGATGCCGGGTAAGGCGCTCAAGTCTTCCACTGTTTGCGGAAACCGACCTTGGTTGGCGGCGACCCGTTGTGCGGTCTTATGCAGATTGCGGGCGCGGGCGTAATAACCCAGTCCGGCCCAATGTTGCAAGACTTCGTCCAACTCGGCGTCCGCCAGGCTTCGAACATTTGGGAAGCGCGCCATGAATCGATTGAAATAATCGATAACGCTGGCCACCTGAGTCTGTTGCAACATGATTTCCGACACCCAAACCCGGTAAGGATTGATGTCTTGTTGCCAGGGTAAGTCCTTGCGGCCATGTTCATCGAACCAAGCTAGAATTTTTTGCTGGAATTGTTCGGGGGGCATTAGGCTCAGGAAAAAGAAGCAAGTGAGAAGAAAAGGTTTTCACTCCTCATCGTGACCGACCCAGTAATCCGGTTTCCTGTGTTGATGCGCCACAGCCAACACTAAAATATGATTATTCTCGATCGAATAGAGTAATTTGTAAGGAAATTTATGGAGTAAACATTTTCTGACTTCTCCGCGCTCAAGCGACCATGCTAGGGGGTATTCGGAAATTCTTAAGGCGGCTTTCCCGACTTCTTCCTTGAATCTTCGGCCTAACCCTGGGTACTCAAGCTCATAGTAGCACACGGCACCCAATAATTCTTGCCGGGCGTATTCCGAGAACAATACCTTCATGTTGCATCCCTAAATATATCCTCCATCGGTATCGCTTCCAAACGTCCTTCCCTATAGGCCTTGAGTCTTTTTTCAGCCTCATCCGCCCAAATAGCATCAAGTTGTTTATCCGGTTCGTCCAGGCTACGGAGCAAGCCCTCAATCAGCGTAAAGCGTTCGTCCGGTCTTAGTCGCAATGCTTGTTCAAGAATTTCCTGGCTACCCATTACATACCACCTCGGTTTCTTTGAAATTTAAAAACGTAGGATGTGCTGAATAAAATGAAGCGCATCATTCGCGATCGATGCGCTTCCTATCGTTGACACCTACAGCCCTGTTGACCTTATATACGATTACCTTTTGAAAGATTGCAACTTTCGCACAACAATTGAAGGTTTCTAACCGAGTTGCTACCACCCTTAGAAAAAGGAACGATATGATCAAAACATAACTTAGCCTTTGAGTCGCATTCTACACATTTGCCTCCATCTCGCTGCCAAACTTCACGCTGTACGGACCGTGGAATTGCTTCCCGTCGAGGTTTCACAGGTTTCGCCTTAGGCATTGATGAAACATCCACAGGAATTAAAGTGTCAGTAGTGATTGATTCACTGCTTTGGTCTATTTCTGGATTTGCTTTTACCTTTGGCAGAGGGGCAAAGGCTTTAAATGCCTGGATGTAAGAAATAAGGTCGTCTAGCTCCTGTGTACTAGTAACAATCAATTTTAGCGCTGGCTTTCCTCGCTCCAAACCGGCCGAAGGATATGTATTACTATGGCGCCCTGATTCTGCTGCGTACTCTAAAGCTATTTCAGGAACAGACTCAGAATCTGGAGGATATGGAAGCCATACAAAAGCCTGATCTTCTTTATTTGGTTGATCAGTCTGTACAACCACTCCCAAATTGCTACCAATTTCCCACGCTGTGACTTTCACAGTTTGGCGGGACGGTGTACCGAATTCCTTGGTAATTCTTTCTATGACTTTATTTTTAAACATTAAATAATTGGTTTTCTACAAATGCTTTTCATCTTTCTTTTTTCGACGGGGGAACGAAGTCAAGAAAAATTCCTTCAATCGACGTAATCGTACTGCTATATTTTTCGATCTTTCGCAAATTCCAAAATCTCTTTTACATCGATCATTTGATTCCAGAAGAAAGGCTCCGTGCCGTCTCTTGGAGTAACTAACATGTAATCCTTTTCTTCGCTTTCTGGGTGAGGATGAAAGGTAGCCATTCCCACGCTTACCGTTGCGTCTTTAATTGGAACGGGCATTTCTCTATTTAGCTCAGCCTTACGCTCTTCAACTTTAGCCAGATCCTCGCTTTCTTCAATAAAGATTAAAATTCTCTTTCCATCTACATCATCTTTATATTGAGAGAATAAAACATAGCCGGAGAATTCACCGCTACTGGTATTTTGTTGTGTCATAGATTCTTTTTCGATTTGAGGAGGAGTCGTTACCACGCGGAGCGTGTTAACGACGGGATTTTAGTCTTGCGCCTTTCGCCTATTTTTATTCCCACTCAATCGTAGCCGGCGGCTTGCCGGAAATATCGTAAGTCACCCTTGAAATCCCATTCACTTCGTTGATAATCCGCCGCGAGATCAAATCCAGAAAATCATACGGCAAATGCGCCCAGCGCGCGGTCATGAAGTCAATGGTTTCCACGGCGCGGATGGCGATGACGTAATCGTATTTGCGGCCGTCGCCCATCACGCCGACAGACTTGACCGGCAGGAACACGGCAAAGGCTTGGCTGACCTTGTCGTACAACTCGTGGCGGTAAAGTTCCTCAATGAAGATGGCGTCGGCCTGACGTAATAAATCGGCATATTGCTTTTTAACTTCGCCCAGGATGCGCACGCCCAGTCCGGGGCCGGGGAAGGGGTGGCGGTGGATCATGTCGGCCGGCAGGCCCAGTTCCAGGCCCAGTTTACGCACTTCATCCTTGAACAGTTCGCGCAGCGGTTCGACCAGTTTCAAGGTCATGTTTTCCGGCAGGCCGCCGACGTTATGGTGCGATTTGATCAGATGGGCCTTGCCGCTTTTGGCGCCGGCCGATTCGATCACGTCCGGGTAGATGGTGCCTTGCGCCAGCCATTTGGCGTCTGTGAGTTTGCCGGCTTCCTCGTCGAAAATGTCCACGAACAGGCCGCCGATGATTTTACGTTTGGCTTCCGGGTCGTTGACGCCGGCTAAGGCGTCCAGATAACGTTGTTCCGCATCCACGCGGATGACTTTGATGCCCATATGTTGGGCGAACATCGCCATGACTTGGTCGCCTTCGTGCAAGCGCAGCAGGCCGGTGTCGACGAATACGCAGGTCAGTTGCTCGCCTATGGCCTTGTGCAACAGGGCGGCGACTACCGATGAATCGACGCCGCCGGACAAGCCCAGAATCACCTGGTCGGTTCCGACTTTTTCGCGAACGGCAGTGATACTGTCTTCGATAATGTTGTTGGCATTCCATAGTGCCTGGCAGCCGCAAATTTCCAACACGAAACGGCTCAAAATCCGGCCGCCTTGTTTGGTGTGGGTGACTTCCGGATGGAATTGCAGGGCGTAGAAGTTTCTATCTTCGTCGGCGATGCCGGCAATCGGCGCGCCGTCGGAGCTGGCGATCAATTTAAAACCGGTCGGCAATTCGACGACCCGGTCGCCGTGGCTCATCCACACGTCCAAAAGACCGTAACCTTCCGGCGATGCGTGGTCTTCTATATTCAGTAACAGTTTGGAATGCCCGCGAGCCCGAATCTGCGCATAACCGAATTCGCGGTGGTCGGAGGATTCGACCTTGCCGCCCAATTGCTCGGCCATGGTTTGCATGCCGTAACAGATGCCCAGCACGGGAATGCCGAGTTCGAAGACGCAAGCGGGAGCCCTGGGCGTATCGCTGCTGGTAACCGTTTCCGGGCCGCCGGACAGAATAATTCCCTTTGCGTCGAAACTTTTGACGTCGTCCGCGGAACTGTCGCAGGAGTATATTTCGCAATAGACGCCTATTTCGCGGATGCGGCGGGCAATCAGTTGCGTGTATTGCGAGCCGAAGTCGAGAATCAGAATTTTGTCGGAATGGATATTGGCGTGCGGTTGTGTCACGGTCGGGCCTTCGAAGATATGAAAAATTTAACTACTTAATTAGTAGTCTGCCGCCTAAAGCCAATATTCGGCTGTGTGTTTAGGCGGCGTATATTGTAAGTTTTAATTCGATTTGCAAGACCGGTAGAGTTGGTCGAGCAAATCCTTATTATTCTCAAAGTTCTTGAGAGCGATTTTTTCCGACAACGCCCTGCTCATCCGGCGGACAAAACGCTCATAAGGGGCGGCGGTCAAAAAATGCGCCTGGTTGGTATGGCCTTGGACTATGGCTTGAATGCGCGCGGCATTGCCGTTTATCCGCAAGTCCTCGGCGTTAGTGCTTTCAGAATCGGCGCGGCGGAAAAATATCGTTACATTGCCGCCGTCCGCCGAAAACACATGGCTGTGTTCGCGCAAACCGACTTTCTCGCCCATTTTGCGCAAGGTGGCCAAATTGAAATTGTAAAGATGCGCTTCATGGAAGGTGCTTTTCGGGGCTTGGCAGGTGGCTTCTATACTTGGTACTTCCACCACCAGAGTCCCCTCGGGTTTTAGTAGCTTGCGTAGCGTACTCAATACAGAGCTTGGATCTTCCGTGTGTTCCAGGACGTGCCAAATGGTAATCAGATCGAAATGCTCATCCGGTAATGTGGCATCCTGAATAAAGCCGATTTGCAGATTTAAGCCGTAAGCGGCCGCCGAATATTCCGCGTAGCCTTTATTGGGTTCGATGCCTTGCAGCTCATGGCCTAACGATTTCAGCAGGTAGGCAAATTCGCCGCCGCCGGTGCCGACGTCGAGCACGTGTTTCTTGCCGGCCAAAAATTGTTTGATCTTGCCGTGACGGTCCAGCGCGATTTTGCCGGCCCGCAAAATATGCTTGGGTTTCGGCGCGTAAGTGTTTTTATATTCGACCCGATAATCGTGCTCGTAAAACTGCCGAGGGTCGTGCGGAAACGGGTCGCTCCACACCAGTCCGCAGTGATTGCAGATAACGGTGCGCAAAGGGCCGCCGTTTCTACTGTGATTGGCTAAAACCGAAACATCGTGGCTGCCGCACAAATTGCACGGCATCGAAGATGTTACTGGCTGATTTTGTTGCATGAAGTTACTCCACAGTGCGGTCCTAAGGCAGGACATAGGTATGCGTTGAGTTTAACCGCTCAATTCATATGATAATTCGGCGCTTCCTTGGTGATGGTCACATCGTGTACATGACTCTCGCGCATGCCGGCGCTGGTGACTCTGACGAACTGGGCGTTTTCGTGCATTTTTTCGATCGTTGCATTGCCGGTGTAGCCCATGCTGGAACGGACGCCGCCCAGTAGTTGGTGGATGATGACCAGCACACTTCCTTTGTAGGGCACCCTGCCTTCTATGCCTTCCGGCACCAGTTTTTCCACGTTCTCGGTGGCTTCCTGGAAATAGCGGTCGCTGGAGCCTTGTTGCTGCGCCATGGCGCCCAGGGAGCCCATGCCGCGATAGGATTTATAGGAGCGGCCTTGGAATAATTCCACTTCGCCCGGCGCTTCTTCGGTGCCGGCAAACAAGCCGCCCAACATGACGGCATGCGCGCCGGCCGCCAAGGCTTTGGCGACATCGCCGGAATACCGGATGCCGCCATCGGCAATCAGCGGTACGCCGGTACCTTTCAGGGCCGCGGCTACATTGGTGACGGCGGTGATTTGCGGGACGCCAACGCCCGCCACGATGCGGGTGGTGCAGATCGAGCCGGGGCCTATGCCCACTTTGACGCCGTCCGCGCCGGCTTCCAATAAGGCTTTGGCGGCTTCGGCCGTGGCGATATTGCCGCCGATCACTTGTACTTGCGGGAAGTTTTGTTTGACCCAGCGGACTCTGTCCAATACGCCTTGAGAATGGCCGTGGGCGGTATCGACGATGATGACGTCGACACCGGCGGCAACCAGTGCAGCCACACGCTCTTCGGTGCCGGCGCCGGTGCCGACTGCCGCGCCGACCCGCAAGCGTTCTTGTTCATCCTTGCAGGCATAGGGATTGTCCTTGGCTTTTTGAATATCCTTGACGGTGATCAGCCCGCGCAAATGAAAGTCGTCGTTGACGACCAGCACTTTTTCGATGCGGTGTTTATGCAGCAATTCTATGGCTTCTTTGTGGCTGGCGGATTCGTTAACGGTAACCAAGCGTTCCTTGGGTGTCATCACCGAGCGGACGGATTCGTCCAGACGGGTCTCGAAACGCAAGTCGCGGCTGGTGACGATGCCGACCAGCTCTTCGCCATCCACTACCGGCACGCCGGAAATGTTCTTGGCGCGGGTCAGATCCATGACTTCGCGGACGGTGACATTAGGCGACACGGTGATGGGGTCTTTTATGACGCCGCTTTCGTACTTTTTGACCCGGCTGACTTCGGCGGCCTGCTGTTCGGTGGTCATGTTTTTATGAATGATGCCGATACCGCCTTCCTGAGCAATGGCAATGGCCAGACGGGCCTCGGTGACGGTATCCATCGCCGCGGATACCAAAGGGATATTCAGGGTGATATTTCTGGTCAGCTGGGTTTTCAGTTCCACTTCGCGCGGTAACACAGCCGAATGCGCCGGTATCAATAAAACGTCGTCAAACGTGAGCGCTTCCTGAATAATTTTCATGAGTACACCTGAGCTAAAAATTCTAAATAGCAGCGTATTGTACAGCCTAACCGCTACGCCGACAAAAACGGAAACGCTCTAGGTGTATGAGCTTAAGGGTTTTTTACCGCCAAGGCATCGATTATGCTTTGAAGTTCCTCGCGCTTGGGTTTGTGCAGATAAATGCCCACCACGCCCAGCAAGGTAAAAATGTATAAGGTATTAAAGTCATCGCCCAGCATAAACATGATTAAACCGAACAGGCTGACGATTTCTATCGCGCCTTGCGTGACGAGTATGGTAATCAGATAGCGCTGTTCGGCGGTTCTTTCGCCGGGCATGGTTTGGTTCAGTCGCAGCAGGATGTAGCGCAGCAGGTTAGTCAGCGGGAACAGGACGATGGCTATGACATAGAAAACGGTTCGAATCAGTATCCGTTGCGGCTCTTGCAAGGGCTGGCGGATTTCGTCTCCCCACAAGTGGCAGATCAGGTTGTAAATCGACAAAAATAATAGCATGGCTAAGCAGATCAACCAGTGAGGCATTAAGGCGTTTGGCTTTTCTATCGGAGGATTGGGCATGGCGGATTCTTTAAAGGCTGTTGCGATAGTTGCGTAAAATAACAAGGAATGCGATGAAATCATAAAAGCCGTGAATCACAATGGGTGTCAACAAATTGCGTTCCCCTCCGTAATCCAGGCTGATACCCAAATATAGGCCCATCAGCATGGCCAGCAGCGCATACAGCGGCGTCACCGCGTGCACAAGCGCGAATACTGCATTGCTGATCCATAATCCTGCCGTCATACCTAGCGTATTTTCCATCCAAGGCTGTAAGGTGCCGCGAAATAAGACCTCTTCGGAAAATCCGGCGATAGCGGCCAGTATCAATAAGTCAGTCCAATGATTGCGATATAAACGAGGGCCTAATGTCTCTAGCAAGAGAGTTCGGATCTTTTCCAAGGCTTGGAGAGGAATCTCCTGCATGGCAAAAAACAACATCAATAAAGGTAATGTAAGCAGCAGGCCATGAAGCAACGCTTGCTCATCCAAAACAAGATTCGCAAAAGGGTCTATATCGACCAGCCAGCCTAAGGCAAGCGCCACCAAGGTAAGTGCGGCCTCGAAATAACAGGCCACTCTAAAAAAATTAGCGGCTAATTGAGTGGAGTGTGGCATGAGATAGATTAAAGGTCGGAAAAAGCCAGCTGAAAATTTTATCGAAAAACCGTTAGAATTGGCAGCAGTAGTCTGTTTGGGGTAACGCAATGTTATGTTTTATCTATAAAAGCTTAAAAAAAGAAGAACTTTATTTATATCTGGATAAAAAAGACGATTTTTCCGCGCTGCCGGAAAATTTATTCAATAGTTTTGGGCCGTTGCAATTTGTGATGGAATTGCAATTGTCCGCGGAACGTAAATTAGCCAGGGAAGATGCCGTCAAGGTTATCGCCAGCCTCGAAAATAAGGGGTTTTACGTGCAGATGCCGCCGGTTGTGGTGCCGTCGGCGTTAAGAGTCGCCAATCATCAGCTGCACTGAAATCGGATGTCATCCTAATAAACCGTGCTACCATAAGCATGGGAAAAGCGGTCGATTGCTTGCTTAAATTATTTTGTCCAATCAGGAATGCAATACATGTCGGATAGTCCACAAGCTTACGAAGACGCGAAGTCTAAAGGCATACTCTGGGGTTTTGGCACACTGATAGGCGTAGTGGCAATTATTATGCTGGTGCTGGGCGAATGGTGGAGCCGGGAGCCGGCCCAGTTCAATGTTCAGGACGAAGCCATCGAGCGCATGAACGTTACCCATACGGATCAAATGCCGATCGGTTATGTTTATGCCAATACCTTGGCGCATATCGCCGATGTGATTTTGTTTAAACCCGGCGGTTATTTGACCAACGACGTGGCCCCCCCCGGCCTGTTTTGCGACAACATTCAAAATTGGGAATACGGCGCGCTGGTTATGCTGCGGGACGCCACGACCGCATTGCGCAACCATTTTGCCCGCGACCAATCGCAATCGGCCGAAGATCCCGATTTGGCCATGGCCGAGCCATATTTTTATTATGAGCACAATTCGTGGGCCTTGCCGTCTACGGAGGCAGAATACGTAAAAGGAGTCGAGGCCCTGCATAAGTACATGTTGCGCCTGCAAAATCCGACTTCCACCTCCAGAGCGGCCCAGTTTCACTCCCGGGCCGATAACCTGTGGCAATATACCGAAGTCGTGATTAAACGGCTGGGCGGTTTGTCTACCCGTTTGGCCGCCAGTACCGATAAGTTTTCCGGTGCCACCCACGGCGACCCGAACAATCCGGTCGATATCAATATGCCAACCATCGGTCAAACGCCCTGGATGGAAATCGATAACGTGTTTTACGAGGCGCGGGGTGCCTGTTGGGCGCTGTTGCATATCTTAAAAGCCATTAAACACGACTTTTCCGATATTCTGCTGGACAAACGGGCCATGAATACGCTGGATAACATGATTCAAGCCTTGGAAAATGCGTTGACGCCAACCTTGAGCCCGGTGGTTTTGAATGGCGATGGATTCGGTCTGTTTGCCAACTACTCCTTGGCCATGGCCAATTATATTGCCCGCGCCAATGCCGCCGCGCTGGATTTGCGGGACGTAATGAACAGGGGGTAACGCCGTGCAGGAACAAATCAACGAAAACCTGAAAAGCATCGCCACCTGGAAGCGCATCATTTTTATGCTGATTTATGCTGTAATCGACAGCATTGTCAAGCTGTTGTTGTGGCTGGTGGTATTGCTGCAAGTGGGTTCGGTGTTGATAACCGGCGCCACGAATGCCAATATTTTGGGTTTTGGCCGCAGCTTGTCCACCTATCATTACCATATTCTGTTATTTTTGACTTTCAATACCGAACAGCTGCCGTTTCCTTTTTCCGACTGGAATTTGACAGCCGAGCTGGAGTCGCCCGACAAACCCTAAGCCATGCAAGACTCGCCGCGCAAAATCATTCATATCGATATGGATGCGTTTTATGCCGCGGTGGAGCAGCGCGACAACCCCGTCTATCGAAATAAACCGGTCATCGTGGGCGGTAAACCCGATTCGCGCGGCGTGGTTGCCACTTGCAGCTACGAGGCGCGGCTGTTCGGGGTGCATTCCGCCATGCCTTCATCGCAAGCCGTTAGGCTTTGTCCGCAAGCTATTTTCATTAACCCCCGCTTCGATGCCTACCGGGAAGCGTCGGAAAATATCCGCCATATTTTTAGCCAATATTGCGATTGCGTCGAGCCGCTGTCTTTGGACGAAGCGTATCTGGATGTCAGTAACAGCGGGTATTGCCAAGGTTCGGCCACCTTGCTGGCCAGGCAAATCAAACAAGACATTCGTCGCCAGACTCGTTTAATCGCCTCGGCCGGTATTTCCTATAATAAATTTTTGGCAAAAATCGCTTCGGATTTGGACAAACCGGACGGGCTGCATGTCATTACCCCGGAGCAGGCGGCGCAATTCATAGAAAAATTGCCGATCGGCAAGTTTCATGGCATAGGCCCCGCGACGGAAAAGAAAATGCGCGATTTGGGCATTCAAAACGGTTACGATTTAAAACAAATCCCTCTGCCGAGGCTGCAGCAACATTTCGGCAAGGCCGCCCGGCATTATTACGATATTGCGCGCGGGATAGACTGCCGACCCGTCAAAGCCCACCGCGATCGAAAATCCATCGGCGTTGAAACCACCTTTGCCGAGGATATCGGCGATGCACAGGTCATTATTCACCAGCTGCAGTTGTTATTGAGCCAGGCATTGGGCAAATTGTCGGAAAAGAAATTGGCCGCCCATACCTTGACCATTAAAATTAAATATAGGGATTTTGTACAAATAACCCGCAGCCGCACCCTGCCGCAAGCGATTGCGAACGGTTCCAAAACCAAATTGTTGCTGGCCGATTTATTAAAAAATACGGCCATAGGGGAGAAAAAAGTACGATTGCTGGGGGTGAGCTTATCTACGCTGCAAGAATTCGAAGAGGCGGGCCAATACCGGCAAACGGATCTATTCAGCCTGTTGTAATATTCGGTTAGGCAATTGTTAACGAAGTTAACTATTGTCGCCGCGGAAACAATGTAACGGAACCCGTCTATAATTGCCCGTGATATTCCTTATGACGTTTGAAGCAGATGATAGCGTTTTTTCGCCCTAAACTGATATTTCCCATGGCCTTGTTGGCGGGGTTGCTGTCCGGTTGCGCCGGCACGGATAAAGCGCCTTTAAATATGTCCGTTCCCGAGCGGGGGAACACGCGGGCGGCATTGGATGCTTTGCAGTTACAAGGCCACCCCTATGTTTACGGAGGTAAATCGCCGCAAGAAGGCTTCGATTGCAGCGGCTTGGTGGTGTATGTTTACAACCAACAAGGGATAAAACTGCCGCGTACTACGCAGTCCTTGGTGCAACGGCTGCCCGGGGTGCAACCCGAACTGCGGCAGCCCGGCGATCTATTGTTTTTCAACACCGAAAAGCCTTATTCCCATGTGGGCATTTACGTCGGTAACGATGACTTCGTGCATGCGCCCAGTGCCCGAACCGGGCGGGTGATGGTGTCCAGTCTGCGTAATCCCTATTGGCGGGAACGATTTATGGCCGTAAGGCGCCCTCAATTCTTATCGGGCTTATCGCTGAATACTAGCGATGAAAATATTTGCAACCTAAACTGATTGCCTGATGGATCATTCGGCAGGCCTGGAATTGCTTGTGAGCCTGCCGAAATGTTTTTGATAGGCTCGGCTTATAAGCTATCGCCTACTTCGCGCTGATAAAACGGCCATTTTTTGACGTGCAAATGTTTTCTGATCGGGGTTTTGATCACCGATACGCATAAGGCAATCGAGAACAAACACCAGACCGCGCAATATTCGTTCGGGTCGTCGGTAGTAATATCGGAAATCCAAGGCCCGATCAAATAATGAAAGCCAACGAAGCGCCATGAGCCGTACATGATCGGCAGATAAAACGCCGCCAGGATATAGGAAAATGCATGCAAGCCCCAGTTAAAGCCGAATAACCATTCAACCGGTTGCGACATCAGGCCGTTAAGCGGCATTTGCCAGGCGATATGCCAGGCGCCGGAGACCGAACAGGTTTGCGCGCCGCAAAAGCCTTCCACGCCCGGCACGCATTCGCCGGCCCAGGCAAAGGGGTACATCTTGATCAACATGGCCAGTGAGCTAATCGAGCATAAAGCATAAACCGTGGTGCGTATTTTCAGTTTGACGCTCTCGGGGATGAAGTACATCGCCACCATATTCACAAAAAACGGCTGGAAGGCGATGTGCAGGTAACCAAGCAGGGTCAACACCTGATTATTGGGATTACCGCACAAGTTTATATAAACATAGGTGGCCGCCTGCAATAACTCCATCAGGGCAAAATAGGTCAACGGAATCCATAGTTCTTTTGATTCCCCCTTATACGCCACATACACGGCGGTTGTTAAACCCGCGGCGGCTAAAACGCCGGACGCTTCTCCACTCCAACACATTGCAATACCCTCAGTAATTTTTATGATTATCGGTGCGGGCCTGACCCACAAAAGCGCGGAATTATCCCATAAAAAGCCGGGGCTTTGGCTTTGTTTTCCATGACTTAATATAAATCCACCGGATCGACATCCAGCGACCAACGGACCTTGCCGGCTTGTTTTAGCTTGGAAATCTTCGGTATGGCTTGATCCAGCAATTGATGCAAATCCTTGCGCTGCGGGCTTTGTAATAACAATTGAAAGCGGAATTGTCCGGCCCGGCGCGCCATCGGGGCGGCAACCGGTCCTAGAATTTGAGTGTTGCCGGTATTAAAACCCAGAATCGCAGTTGTCGCGTCCTGTAAAAACTGTTGCGGCGCCTGGGCATTGTTGGCGTGCGCGCGAAGCAGGGCTTGGTAGCTAAAAGGCGGCAAGCCGGCTTGCCGGCGTTCCCGCAGGGCAATTTCCGCAAAAGCCTGGTAGCCCTTCTCGATCAAGGTCGTCAATAAAGGATGTTGCGGTTGCCGGGTTTGCAGTATCACTTTACCGCGCTTGTCGGCCCGGCCCGCGCGCCCGGCGACTTGCACAATCATCTGCGCCAGCTTTTCGCCGGCGTGAAAGTCGACGCTAAACAGGCCGCTGTCGATATCCAATATTGCCACCAAGGTCACGTCGGGAAAATGATGACCCTTGGCCAGCATCTGCGTACCGAGAATAATGTCGGCTTGGCCGCTATGAATTTGTTCCAGATAACCTTCCAGCGAACCCTTGCGTTGGGTGCTGTCTTTATCCAGGCGGATGATGGCGTTGTTGGGAAATAGCTCCGCCAGCATCTGTTCGATGCGCTCGGTGCCCAGGCCCAACGGTTGCAATTCGCCGGTTTTACAGGCCGGACAATCCTTGGGTAATGGCTGTTCGCTGCCGCAATGGTGGCAGCGTAGTCGGCGTTCCGCCGCGTGTATCACCATATTGGCGTCGCAACGGCCGCAGCGCGATACCCAGCCGCAGCCATGGCAAATCTGTACCGGTGCGAAGCCGCGCCGGTTGAGAAACAGTAACACCTGTTGTCCTTGCGCCAGGGTGGATCGGATAGCGGTAATCAACGCTTCCGATAATCCGGCTTGCATGGGTTTGTTACGGATATCCAGCAATTGGTATACCGGATCCGCGGCATTGCCTGCCCGAATAGACAGCTGCAATAACCGGTAACGATGTTGGGCGACATTAAACAGGCTTTCAAAGGAAGGGGTCGCCGAGCCAAGCAATACCGGAATATTTAATATTTTGGCGCGGGCAATGGCGACATCGCGGGCGGAAAAACGAAAGCCTTCCTGCTGTTTGAAAGAGCTGTCGTGTTCTTCGTCCAGAATGATCAAGCCCGGATTTTTCAACGGGGTAAACAAGGCCGAGCGGGTGCCGAGCATGATGGCGGCATGGCCTTGCTGCATATTCAGCCAAGCATGCAGACGCTGGTTATCGTTGAGTTTGGAATGGAAGCAGACGATGGGGGCGGAAAAACGCCGGCGAAAACGTTGTTCCAGTTGCGGCGTCAAGGTTATTTCGGGCAATAAAACCAATATCTGCAGGCCGCGCAATAACGCTTCCGTGATGATCTGCATATACACCTCGGTTTTGCCGCTACCGGTCACGCCTTGCAGCAGGGATACGGAAAATTGTCCTAAACCGGATAGCACGGTATCGATAGCGTGCTGCTGCTCCGGATTGGCCGTTAACGCTTGTGTTTGCTTGTCCCAGGCAAGGCTATGGTCTTGGCGGGTGTCTTTCCGAATAAGGCCTTTATCCTGTAAGGCTTTTAACGCGGTCTTGTGCCGGGTTAACTCGGTTGCCGCAATAGCAAGCGGACTGGCTTGAAATACAGTCAGTAAAGCCTGTTGTTTGCTTGCGCGTTTCAAGGTTGTCGGCAGGATTTGCCGGCCTTGTTCGGTCAGGTTGTAGCAATAGTCGTGTGGCAAAATCGCGGGCTTTCCCTGCCGTAGTGCCGCCGGAAACGCGGTGGACAGAACTTCGCCCAATGGGTGGTGGTAGTAGCGGCTGGCCCATTTCAGCAACTGTAAATCCTTGGCGGACAATAGCGGCACGGAGTCGATAATCTGCTCGACCCGTTTCAATTTTTGGGGGTCTATCCGGCTGTCGCCAAGGTGGGTTATATTTAAGATGACCCCGGTTTTTGTCCCCTTGCCGAACGGCACCAATACCCGCATGCCAGCTTGGATGCTTTGCGGGTCCGCCGGCTCCGGCAGTAAATAGTCGAACAAACCCTGCAACGGAACCGGGATGGCAATTTGCGCAATGAGCGTTCGCGAGGTGTTGCATTTAGCCATGCTTGGTGATGTTATTTTGATGTTACAACCCTAAGTATTTGCGGAGATTAAGGAATTCGAGTTACCCACAAAAGTTGTGGATAACTCTGTGGATTACATTGGCTTAAGTGAGCTTAGTGCCGGTTTTTGTTACGGATTTGTTAACTTGAGTAATTTTAAATCACAAAAACTATATTAATAATTTCAATGGCTTACGCGTTTAATTGAGCTGGGTTAAATGCCGGGGCTGAAAACGAATGTTAGAAATTGCCATCGCCCCAAATTTGTGCATAACAGTTTGGACCCTGCTTCGAATCGATACTGTTTTGCCGGAAAACCGACGCCCGGGCACGGTCCCCGAAAAAGGTTTCAAATCCGGGATTCGTCCGCTTTTGCTTGCAGCCGTATGGTTAACAAGCTGAAGACCGCCAATATCAAAAAGGCGAGCAATGTCCACGCCGGGACGGTTAATCCCAGAAATATACCTTCGATTTGCGAGCATTCGCCGGTGCCGGTCAGCATCAGCTTGATGGTCTCGGTTAACGGGAAATGCCGAAATACATATTCAAGCCCCGGACTGCATTCCGGGACTTGGTCGGGGGGTAAATGTTGCAGCCAGACATGCCGGGCCGAAATGCCGGCACCGATCAGCGCGGAAACAGCGGCACCGAGCGCATAGGCTTTATGGGCTTTATTATGCAAAGCGGCGAATAAAAAAATGACGCCGGTAGCCAGAATGGCCAGACGTTGGGATATGCAAAGCGGGCAGGGTTCCAATTCCGCCACGAATTGCATGTAAGCACCGGCCGCCAGTAACGAACAGCAGCCGATAAAACCCAATAAAAACCAAAGCCGAGGATTAAATTTTACAAAGTTCATCATTCAAGTCTTTTTAAATGCTCTCATTCCCCAGGAAGGGGCCCCAAAATATCGCCGGCGTTGAGTTTTGCGTTCTCTTCCGCGGCGGCAAAATGCATTCGATCGTTAATTTGTTTATTAATACGCCCATTAGGATCGGATTGTAATACCAGTTCAGCGCCAACCGGCCGACACTGTAGCGGGTAAAAAGCAGATCTCCGACACCGCCGCTTCCGCTAAATTCAAGCCGTTTCGTCCAAAAGCCTTGCAACCGCATATTTGATACGGGTCGATAATTTTATCAGCCCCGGTCATTCCCGCGTCCGGGTTTTTATGCAATAACAAAAGTACACAATAGGCCGGTTATTTCTTAAATTCGATGACTTTATTCAGCGGGCTTAAATTGATTTCGTCCACGGCGCAATGCGGGTTGGCATGCAATATATAGCCGACAGCCTCGGCGACATCCGTCGCCTGCAAAGCGTGCTCCGGCTGTCGGCCGGGATTGAACCGCAGCGTTTCGAAAAATGCCGTATCCACCATGCCCGGATTAACCAAGGACACGCGCGCGCCGCTTTTGCCGCATTCGTCGCGCAAGGCCTGAGTGAAGCCGCGCAAGGCAAATTTGCTGGCGCAATAGATACTGCCGTTGCGGCCGCCTTTGAGCGCGGCTTCCGAGCCTATATAAATCAGATTGCAGTGCGGTTTTTGTTTGAGCTTGGGCAGCAAAGCCTTGGTCATAAACGCCTGCCCGGTAAAATTGACCGTCATTAAACGCTCGATCTGCGGAAAAGAAAATTGTTCAAGATGGCCGAATTGGCCATAACCGGCGGCAAAAACAACCGCATCGAGTTGCGGAAAGTCGTTTTGCAGGCGTTTGCAGCAAGGCTCGATCTCGCGAAGGTTAGCTAAATCCAGTTGTATCGGAGTGAAGCGGGGATGTTCGACACAAAAGCGTCGGCTGTCCCTGCTTGAGCCCAGTACAAAATGGCCCTGGTTTAATAACAGTTTAGCTATGGCTCGGCCGATGCCGGAACTGGCACCAGTGACCAGTACGGTGCGTGTTATAGGTGGCACGGAAAAAAACGCTCCCGCGGGATGTATTGCAGCAGCATCTCGCCGCAGTCGTTCATCATGGCCTGTTCCAGTTCGGCTTTGTACGACACCATGCCGGAAGCGTTTTGCAACGGGCTGGCGAATAAGCGTTCTTCTGGATAGAGTTTATGCATTTTCTTAAAAAAGTGCTCCGGCAAACGAAATACGCCCAGACTCACCGAATGCAATGCATCGGCATCGATTGCCGAGAAGACTTGCGAAAATAATTGCCGATACTGGTCTTGGTAATCATGTTGATAAATTAGCGGGTCGAAACGCAAACCTATTTGCCAGCCCTGCTGTTGCAGCTTGGCTGCGGCTTCGATACGTTTTACCGGTGACGGCGCTTTGGCTTCCACTTTATTGGCGACGGAATCCGGCGACAAACTAAACGCCACCACGCAGCGCGGTAAAGCCGGCCGATTCAGCAAACCGCGAATCTGCGTGCTTTTGGTACGCAGTTCCAGCCAGGCATTCGGTAATTCGGCAAACACCGGTAAAAATGCCTCCGCAAAACCGGTGACGGGCTCGAATGCCAAGCTATCGCAATCGTAACCGGAAAAAAAGTAAATCGCTTCCTCGGGCGTTTCCCGGCAAATGTCGCGGATTTGCTGCTGAAAATCCTCGTAATTGACGAACAGCACATAGTTGGCCGACTGATACATGCCTTGCAAAAAACAATAGCGGCAATCGTACAGGCAGTTGAGCATGTGGGAGAAATAATAATTGCGCTCGCCGCCGATGCCGTATCCGGCCGGGGCCGGCAAAACGAATTTCTGGTGCTTGCGGGCCATAATCAAGGCAGGTTTTTGCTTTTGCAGGCGAAAATTTTGCGCTTTGGGGTTGAATACTTCGCCGTAGCGTTCGCAATTTACCACCCGGGCTGCCGGAAAACGCCGCCGAATCGCTGTAATACGCGGATGTTCGGCGACTGCGGATTCGATATATAGCGTGTCTATCATTCGGGGTAAGGCCGGGCGATTTATAAGCGAGCTATTATAAATGACGATAGGTCGCGCCGTCCGTTACTGATAAAATCCAAGGTTTTTAATATGACGGATGCTATGCGGTTAATTCGGGGATTACATCATCTTGAGCCGTTACGTGACGGCTGCGTGCTGACTATCGGCAATTTCGACGGCTTGCACCTGGGGCATCGGCGCGTCATCGAGCGGGTGGCGGCGCACGGCCAACGCTTGCGGTTGCCGACGGTGGCCATGGTGTTCGAGCCGCAGCCCTTGGAATATTTTCTGGGCGACCACGCGCCGACGCGGTTAACTCGATTAAGGGAAAAAGTGATTCAATTTGCCAAACTGCCCATCGACGAATTACTGGTGTTGCCTTTCAACCGCATGCTGGCCGATTACGATGCCGAGCAGTTTATCCGCGATATTTTGGTGGACAGGCTCAACATCAAGCATTTGGTGATTGGCGACGATTTTCACTTCGGCAAGGCCCGGCGCGGCAATTTCGCCTTGCTGCAGCACCGGGGGGAGGAATACGGTTTTGCGGTTGAAGCCACCGATTCGTTCGAACTGGACGGCTTGCGCATCAGCAGCACGTTAATCCGCGATGCGCTGGGAGAAGGAGACTTAGCGCAGGCCAAAATCTTGCTCGGCCGCGACTATTCGGTATGCGGCCGGGTGGCGCATGGCGATAAGCGGGGGCGGGAATTAGGGTTTCCGACCGCCAATTTGCAAATGTTTCGTAAAAATACGCCGCTGGTTGGGGTGTTTGCGGTAACGATGACCGGATTGGACGGCGGAGAATTATACGGCGTGGCAAATCTTGGCAATCGCCCCACGGTGGATGGCGGCGCAACAGCGGTTTTGGAAACGCATTTATTTAACTTCAGCCAGGACATTTACGGCCGCTATGTCGAAGTGCATTTCAAGGCCAGATTGCGCGATGAAGTCCGCTTCGATTCCCTGCCGGCGCTGCAGGCGCAAATCGCTCGCGACGTAAGCGCGGCGCAAGCTTTTTTCGCGGGTCCGTGCCATGAATGAAGACGCGGAAAACATTCCGTCGCCTTGCGTTCGAAATTGTTGCTTGAACGAACAAGACATCTGCTTGGGCTGTTTTCGCACTTTAGAAGAAATATGCGGCTGGTCGCGGGCGAATGCGCGGTTACGGCAACAAATTCTGGTCAACGCGGAGCGGCGGCAACTGCTTCGTCCGGGGGTATCCGGAGGATCGGCCGCGGAGACTGCATCCGAACGATAAAAAAGACGCTATTTTTCTCCCGTAACGAGCATAAAGCGGTATTTCCGGGTCTTGGTCCGAGCTGCTCTCATCCTATCGGTTTAAGACTTGTTCGCACAAAGCCGGCAAGGGCGGCGGAATGGCGGGTTTGCTCGGCTTGCTTGGCGTCTTGGCCTCTTCGGAAAACCACCAGGCCAAACTGGCATCGCAGCCGTCCGCCTCGGGTAGCGCGGGCTGGCCTTGGCAGTGCGGATTAGCGTCCGGGCATCTCAAACGCACGTGGAAATGGTCGTCGTGTTTCCACCACGGCCGGATTTTTCGCAACCAAGCCGCGGATGAGGTTGTTTTATGATTGCATAACTCTTGTTTGATACTGGGGTTGACGAAAATCCGGTCGACTTCCGGATGGAGCGCCGCCGCCTCCAGTATTATTTCGTGCGCCTGGGTCCATTGCCGGTAGTCTACGGTGTCTGTATCCACGTTCACTACCGACGGAGCGCTCCAGCTTTCCCGCTCGTTGGCGCTTAACAGGCGATGGTCCGCTTGCTTGGAGAGCAAAAACCAGATGTCGACATCCAGGCCGGTCTGATGGCTGCGGTGGCCGCTAGGCGTCGGTCCGCCGCGGGCCTGGCCCAGGTCGCCTATCAACAGTGTGCCCAATTGCCGGTCGGCGGCAACGTGTCCGAGTTGCTGAATAAACTGAATTAATGTGGCGTGTCCGTAAAACCGGTTACGCGATAAGCGCATGACTTGATAACCTTTTCCCGATAATGGCAGCGCTACCGCGCCGCTAATGCAGCCGCTGGTATAGTTGCCGATGCTTTGCGGGACCGGATCCGGAGTCGGGGTGGTGCGCTTTGCCCAATTCTGGGGCGATGAGTCGGCCAGGCTATTGGCGCCCAACAGATAGATGGCAATGAGTAAAATTTTGGACATGGACCGAGTTGTGGGCGGAGAAACGAACCGGCTTATATGATACACCCTGGCAGGCTTCGACGTCGGCATGAAACAGGCGGCTGCTTGGGTAGGGGGTGGAGGTGGGCGGGCTGGATTGAGGCCGTCCCTGCCCGGATAAATGCACAATTCCTTATGCAATTATCCGGGATATTCCTTGGCGTCTATATTTTCCATGTTCACGGGGGAGAGAACTTAAAATCCCTGACACCTGATATTAATATAGCAATCCGCATGCCATATTATTAGGTTATTGATTTTTCAAGGAATGCCTACGGAAGAGGAGTTTGCTAGCGTCTAAACTATGTTATTTACCGTCTTTTGTATGTCAAATAACCCGATTTTGGATTTCCTTTATCCGGAATGAACTTTCCGTTTATGATTTATCGCAAATTATCCGTCAATTCCAAATCTTATTAATGCCTTGAAGTCTCAGCGCCGATCCAACCGTTACCGCCAACCAAGCCAGTACCGACAGAGAGGGCAAAACATGCCGAAACGTCTGCTGCAGATTGCGGGATATGCCGGATTTGCTTTGTTTGCGGCCTCAATCGTTTTGGTTGCCGTGCTGCGTTATGTGCCGGCGCCCACGTCCGCATTTATGCTGCATGCCCATATCGACGACTTAGCTGCCGGCAAACACTATCGGCCGATTCAACATAGCTGGGTAAGCGGCAGCCAAATATCCAAACAGATGTTTGCGGCCGTTATTGCCGCCGAGGATCAACGTTTCTATCGGCATCACGGTTTCGATTTTGAAGCGATATACCAGGCATACCGGCAATATAGGCGCGGCGGTAAATTGCGCGGCGCCAGCACTATCAGTCAGCAAGTCGCCAAAAATCTGTTTTTAAGCCCGGCGAGAAATGTTGGGCGTAAGATCTTGGAAATCTGGTTTACCTTTTTGATAGAAAGCTTGTGGAGTAAAGCCAGGATTTTGGAGGTATATCTGAATATCGCCGAATTTGGCGATCATTTGTTCGGTATAGAAGCCGCCGGCAGGCATTATTTTGGCATTTCGGCCAAGCAGTTGTCAGCCAGTCAGGCGGCGCTACTGGCCGCTACGTTACCGAATCCGCTTAAATTAAACGCCGCTAGACCGAGTTCTTACTTAATCAGGCGGCAGGATTGGATTAAACGTCAGATGCAAAACCTGCCGATGTGAAGGTTATTGCTCGCTTTCGTCTTCGTCCGAGAGCTCATCCTCCCGCAAAGTATCCGAAGGAAAGACTTGTTGGTCGGCAATTAATTCTTTTAAATACTTATATAGCAGGCGCGACGCCTTAGGCGGTTTACCTTCTTTGGCCTCTTTTTGCCCGTTGCGTTGCAATTGCCTGATATGTTGGCTGTCCGCTTCCGGGTATTCGGTCATGAATAGCGTGAGTTGATGATTGCCGGTATCGGCTAATAACTGCTCGCGCCAGCGTTCGGCTTGATGGTGTTCTCGGACGGCATGCGCGCTTTTATTTTTCATGCGCGCCAGCTTTTCCTCTATTGCTTCGATATCCAGTGTGCGAAATTGAGCGGTGATGTATTTCAATAACCGCTTACGGGCGGCGTTTCTACCCATTTTTCCAGCGTCCAGGAGTGCTTGCTCAATGCGCTCGGGCAGGTTGAATTCGGCAATTTGCGCCGGGGCCAACTCGCAAATCTGTTCGGCCATTGTGGAAATGGCGGCGATTTGCTTTTTTATTTGGGTTTTATTGGGGCGAATCGCATAAAACTCGCTTTCGTCTATCTCTTCGTCTTCAAAATATTCTTCGTCAATCATTTCAAACCATCGCAATTAAAAAAATCACAAACATCACAACCAAACCGAGGGGCAAAAACAGGCTCCGCCAATCGGCCGGGGCTTGTTTGCCGCGCGCCACGGCGGCTTTAATACCGGGCCGCAGCCAAAACAACAGCAATATTGTCATGGCGCCGAGAATAACCATTTCCATGCTGGACATTAAAAAGGCCTATTAGTGTGATGAACAATGTTGGCATAGTAAGCTTATTGGCATTCTAGCAAACCTTTTTAATTGAACTATGTTTAGAAAAATTTCAAGGCCCTGCTTAAACACCGGCGGTGGAGTATTTGTTTGAATAGGTTCTCCCTCCGACATTAATTTGCGATAATCCTCTCCTTTTTGTTGAGCTGATGCATGTGGTTTAAAAATCTTGCCATTTACCGTTTTACGGAATCTTTTTCACTGTCGCCCGAGGATCTGGAGCAAAAACTGCGGCAACATGCGTTTCGCCCTTGCGGCGGGCATGATGAGTTTAGTTTTGGTTGGACAGCCCCCCTGGGCAGGACCTCGGATGCTTTAGTGCATGCCAATAACGGTTTCATGATGATCTGTGCGAAGAAAGAGGAAAAAGTCATCCCCGCTTCCGTGATCAATGAAATGTTGCAAGATAAAATCAGTGAAATCGAAGAGCGCGAAGCGCGTAAATTAGCGGGCAAGGAACGCACCCGTATCAAGGATGAGCTCATTTTTGATTTGCTGCCTAGAGCTTTTTCCTTTTCCAAAAAAACATTCGCTTATATCGATAGCCAAGGCGGTTGGCTTGTGGTCGATGCCGCATCGGCCAAAAAGGCCGAAGATGTATTAAGCCAGCTACGTAAATGCCTGGGCTCGCTTCCCGTCGTACCGATAGGCGCTGCCGTCAAACCTGCTGCCGTTATGACGCAATGGCTGTTGAATCATGATGCGCCGAAGGACATTCTGATTGAAGATGAATGCGAGCTACGCTCATTGGAAGATGAAGGCGGGATTATTCGTTGCAAGCGTCACGATTTGGCGCTGCCGGAAATCAAAAACCATCTTGATAGCGGCAAGCAAGTGATTAAGTTGGCGATGAGTTGGGCGGATAGGTTGTCGTTTGTGCTGGATGAGAGCTTGGCGGTTAAGCGCTTGAAGTTTCTGGATTTGGTTCAGGAGCAGGCGACCGATATTGAGGCGCTTGATGACATCGAGCAGTTTGACGCGGATTTTTCTATTATGAGCGCGGAACTTGCCCAATTCTTTCCGCGTCTGCTTGAATTATTTAATGTCGAGGGTAAGGTCTGATGAAACGCAGCATATTATCGAGTTTACTGGCGTTTGCGACTAGCGCTGCATATGCGCTGACATTGCCAGCGCCCGATCGCCCGGGAGACGGCATCGTCGGCAGTCCGCCATACGAGGTTAAATATGTGGCCGCCAAATATGAAGATACGTTGATCGATATTGCGGTTGAACACCATCTGGGTCAGGATGAGATCGTACTGGCCAATCAAAATGTGGACCGTTGGTTGCCGGGTGCCGGCACGCCGGTGAGGATTCCGACCAGTTTTATTCTGCCGAATGCGCCGCGGCAAGGTATTGTGGTGAATTTGCCGGAAATGCGGGTTTATTATTATCCCAATGCCAGCCAAGTGATCACGTATGCGATTGGCATCGGCCGGGAAAATAACTGGAAAACGCCTCTGGTAAAAACCCAGATTGCAGGCAAAATGGAAAATCCTTCATGGACGCCGCCGCCTTCTATCATTGCGGAGCATTTAGCGGATGGCGATACTTTAGAGCCATACTACCCGCCCGGCCCCGACAATCCATTGGGATTATTCGCCTTTCGGCTGGGCATTCCCGGTTACCTGATTCATAGCACGCAAAAAACCAATGGCATAGGCATGCGCGTTAGTCACGGCTGCATGAGAATGTACCCGGAAGACATTGAAAAGTTTTTTCCCATGGTTAAAGTGGGTACGCCGGTCAATATTGTCAACCAACCCATTAAAGTGGGCTGGTATCACGATACGCTGTACATGGAAGTGTATCCGGAAATGGAAGAAACCCCTGCTACTTTCGAACAGCGTCTGCACTCGGCCCTCAACTTGATCGAACAAGCCAATGGCGGGCAAATGCCCGTCATTAAGGGCTCCATCTTAAAACTGGCCTTAGAAAAGCCGACAGGCCTTCCGATTGCGATCTTTGAGCGCCAGAATCAAACTACCCGCCAAGCAGCACAAAACTGAGGCATAAAAAAAGCCCGTGAGTCTTTTAGCTCACGGGCTTTAAAATCAACAACAGCAATAAAGCTTATTTGTGTTGTGATTTTTTGAACATGCGATCCAATTTGCTGTTGGTGTCTTGAGCGTATTGAGCGGCGCGGTTAGCAGCAGCTTCAGCAGCAGCAGCTTTTGCAGCAGCTTCGGCGGCAGCAGCTTTTGCGGAAGCAGCGTCAGCAGATGCGGCAGAAACTTGTGGTTTCAGAGAATCGATTTGACCTTGCAGGTTTTCGATGTCTGAAGTGCTTGCGCAGCCAGTAGCCAGAGCAGCAACAGCAACAAGTGCGGATAATTTTACAGCTTTCATCATGGTTTTCCCCTTGATTGTGGTTTAAGAAACAAAAAAGAACATACGGTGGCAATTCTCCAACATTTTTTTGGAATTTACCAACATTATTTAACGGTCACAAGTGTGCCTTTTTCAACATACTGGCTCAAGCGGTCAATTTGGTCATTTGTTAGAGCAATACAGCCATGCGTCCAGTCGAAAACCTCATGAACGCTTAAGCTGCCGCTGCCTAAGCCATGTATGCCGATTTGGCCGCCCAGGTCGGTATTCTGAGGCGGAATTTGACCTCTGAACTCCGCTTTGACAATGGCTTCATAAGTATCTTGATCAATCCTGCCATTTTGTAAAGCCTTTTCGGCGTGATCCAAATTCGGATAGGTTAAGCCGAAAAACTTACGGAAAGCGCTTTTTTCATTGATCCAGCCGATCCGATAATTACCCAGCGGCGTAATATCGTCGCCGCGATGTTCTTTGGTGCCTGCGCCTTTGCGGCCGATGACCACATGCTCCAGCACCTCAAGCGTTTCCTCGCCTTTTATGATTTCAAGGTTGCGCGTTTGGGTATCGATAATTAATCTAACGTCGGGATCGGCCGCGCTAAGGCACGGAGCAAGGCAAAAACTTAACAAAACATTGCGAAACAATATTTTCTGTCTCATAACCAATCAGTCTACCTGCAAGTCTATTAAAGATACGTGTTTTGGTGTAACTTAAAGGCTTTAAATTGTCGCATTAAGGGTAGAACATGCAAATAAAAATAAAAACCCATAACACCACTCCCTATGATGACCAAAAACCCGGTACATCCGGGCTACGCAAAAAAGTAAAAGTTTTCCAAAGTCCCAACTACCTGGAGAACTTCGTTCAGTCTATTTTCAATAGTTTAGACGATTTTCAGGGAAAAATTCTAGTTTTGGGTGGCGATGGTCGCTATTTTAATCGCCGAGCCATTCAGGTGATCATTAAGATGGCCGCGGCCAATGGATTTGGAGAGTTGATCATAGGCCAAGGAGGTTTATTGTCCACGCCGGCGGCCTCCAATATTATCCGGAAATATCAAGCGTTTGGCGGTATCGTTTTGTCGGCCAGCCATAACCCCGGCGGGCCGGATGAAGATTTCGGCATCAAATATAATGTCAGTAACGGCGGCCCCGCTCCGGAAAAATTTACCGATACCTTGTATGCCAATACCAAAACCATTAGCGCCTACCAAATAGCCGAAATCGATGACGTCGACCTGGACACCATTGGCGAATTGGACCTTGGCGACCTGAAGATTCGCATCGTCGACCCCGTTGCCGACTATGCGGAACTGATGGCGAAAATATTTGATTTCGACCTTATTAAACAAAGTATAGCCGCCGGCTTGATCACCCTGCGCTTCGATGCCATGCATGCCATCACGGGCCCTTACGCCAAGCAAATTCTCGAAGGCCAGCTCGGCGCGGCTCCGGGTTCCGTGTTTAATGCCGTGCCGCTAGAAGACTTCGGCGGAGGTCATCCCGATCCCAACATGGCGCATGCGCACGAACTGACGGAAATCATGTTCGGCGCCAATCCGCCTGTTTTTGGAGCCGCTTCCGATGGTGACGGCGATCGCAACATGATTATGGGTGCGAATATTTTCGTTACGCCCAGCGACAGTCTGGCAATTATGGCGGCAAATGCCCGCCTTATTCCGGCCTATGCCAAAGGTATCAGCGGGGTAGCTCGCTCCATGCCAACCAGCCAAGCGGTTGACAGGGTTGCCGACAAGCTGAGCTTGCCTTGTTACGAAACCCCAACCGGCTGGAAGTTTTTCGGCAACCTTTTGGATGCCGATAAAATTACCCTTTGCGGCGAAGAAAGCTTCGGCTCGGGCTCCAACCATGTTCGGGAAAAAGACGGTCTGTGGGCCGTGCTGTTCTGGTTGAATTTAATTGCCCGCAAGCGCCAAGCCGTTGCCGACATCGTAAACGAGCACTGGCAAAAATACGGCAGGGACATTTATTGCCGCCACGATTACGAAGCCGTCGATACGGAAATAGCCAACGGTATTCTCGAACATCTGCGCAGCCAGTTAAACAGTTTGCCCGGAAAAAGCTGGGGGGAGAATGTCGTTAAATTTGCCGATGAATTCAGTTATACCGACCCGGTCGACAATAGCGTAAGCGCCAATCAGGGCATACGCATTGGATTTACCAATGGCTCGCGAATCGTCTTCCGCCTGTCAGGAACGGGTACTGTCGGGGCGACATTACGAATCTATTTGGAGCGCTATGAACGCGACATCCTCAAGTATGATCAAGATGCGCAAGTTGCGCTTGCGGAGTTGATCGAAATAGCCGAGCAGCTATGCGAAGTAAAAAAACGCACGGGGCGGACAGAGCCGACGGTAATTACTTGAGGACCGTAATCGCCAATAATTTGTTAGCCCCGCGTAGCGCGGTCCGCAATGGGCTGAAACTGTGAATTAGCCGATTTCGGCAAGTCTATATCGATAATCGACGTTCAAATTTTAATGGTTTCGACGAAGCTAAAGCCGCTACGCCAAGTGTTATCGCAGACAGTCATGCGCTGAAGGTTCGGTATCCGATAACCTTTAATAATTCTCCGGTGCTCAAAATTGGGCAGGGTTGGTAGCGGTTGTTTTGTGCGGAATAAGTACCCGGCTACATTTCAACCGTTGCGGGATCAATGTTTTTCCGGCACGGCACCTTCATGAATCACTTGGTTTTCGGTTTTTTTGTTCATGACGATGATCGAGATGCGCCTGTTCATAGGGTCTTCGGGGTTGTCGGTGTTGTACGGAATACTGGACGCCAGGCCCACGACCCGTAAAATCTTTTCTTCGGCCAGTCCCCCCTGGTTCAGTTGGTGGCGGGCCACGTTGGCGCGGTTGCTGGAGAGTTCCCAGTTGGAGTAGCCGAATTTGTTGCCAGGGAAGGGCAGCGCATCGGTATGGCCGTTGACGGTAACTTTATTAGGCAGCTCATTGATGACGGGGGCCAGTTCGCGCAGAATCATCTTGGCGTGATCTTCTATATCCGAGCTGGCCAGTTTGAACATGGGCCGGCTTTGGGCGTCTATGATCTGGATTTTTAAGCCTTCGGGAGTGGTTTCCAGCTTGATTTGGTCGCGGTATTCGGCCAGTTTGGCGTTGGCGTCCAGCATGGATTCTATTTTGCCTTCCAGTTTTTCCAGTGTTTGCCGTTCCTGCCGTTCGGCCTGTTTGGCTATTTCTTCCGGGGTGATTTCGGCGATGGGCGGCGGGGACGTTTGGCCCATATGCACTTGGCCGTCATCCTTGGAAGCCAGATCGGATCCGCCGCCCTGGATCAGCGAGGCTCTATCGGCCACGCCTTCGCCGGAACTGCTGATGTTGACGCCGAACGGGTCGTGGAAATACTCGGATATGCCTTTTTTGGTGGCGTCGTCGGTGGATCCCAGCAACCACATCAACAGAAAAAACGCCATCATCGCGGTGACGAAGTCGGCATAGGCAATTTTCCAGGCACCGCCATGATGGGCGTGTCGCGGCCGCTTTTTGATTTTCTTGATGATAATCGGGGTTTCGGCCATCGCGGCTTACCCTTTGCCGGCTTTCAGCTGTTCTTCCATTTCGATAAAACCAGGACGGGCATGATGCGGGACGATGGTACGCATGAACTCGACCGTCATGGTCGGCGAGGTGCCTTTGGCGCAATTCAGCAAGCCGGTTTGCGCGCATCGGTAGGCATTAAGCTGGTCTTCCAGGCGGTTTTCCATCACGGCAGTTATCGGGCTGACGAAACCGTAGGACACCAGGATACCCAGGAAGGTGCCCACCAGCGCGGCGGCAATCAGTTTGCCCAGCTCAGTGGGCGGTATGCCTACCGATTCCATGGTATGCACCACCCCCATAACGGCCGCCACGATGCCGAAGGCGGGCATGCCGTCGCCCACCCGCTGCACGGCTCTGAGCGGCACATGCCCCTCTTCAAGATGCACCTCAAGCTGGGCATCGATTAGATCCTCCAAATGGTTGACATCGACGCCGGTCAAAATAAGCCGTAGCTTGTCGCAAATAAATTCCATCAGGCGCCGATCGGCGGCTATTTGTTCTCCGAACATGCCGTTGTAATCCGGGTCGTCCACCACTTTTTCGAGCGACAGCAAGCCTTCCTTTCGGGCCTTCTGGCAGAGAGCGTTGAAACTCAGTAATAATTCCAGGTAAAAGTTTTTGTCATAAGGGCTGGGTTTTAAAGCGGCAAAACTGTCGGCCAAAGCGGCTTTGATGATGCCCAACGAATTACTGGCCAAAAAGGCGCCGCTGCCGGCACCGAGCAGAATCAGGACCTCAACGGGTTGCCAAAGCACTCCGATGTGGCCGCCGGCAAGTGCGAATCCGCCCAAAACGCCGCCTAAAATTACTACATAACCCAAGATTACGAACATGCTGGCCTCAACAGGAAAATCTAACTAGGGGACGAAATAATTGTGGCGGGATATATTCGGACATTCAAGCGCCAAAAGCCGGCTCGGCAGTGGTTGAACCGGGGAAGCTTATGCGGTCTCGACTTGATGTTGCGCCACTTTCGGTTTTAGCGTCAGTTTACTAATGGCCGGCAACAGAATAAAGGTGCTGGTCATGATCCAGAAAATGCCTATGGTAATGACCAAACCCATGCTGGCGATGCCCTGATGCGGCGAGAATGCCAAGCCGATAAAACTGGATATGGTGGTCAAGGCGCCGTAAAACATGCCGCGCGCCGTGCTGGACTGATAAATATTTTGGTTTTCCGACAGGGAGTGGTGCAATTTTTCCACCATGTGTATGCCATTGTCGACGCCCAGTCCCATCAATAAAGGCAGGGCGATGATATTGGCGAAGTTGATCGGCGTGCCGGTAAATACGGTGCTGGCCATGGTGAACAGGCCGGCCAATACCAGCGGCGTCATCACCAGCAGGGTATCGACGATGCTGCGGCGGATGAATAACAGCAGCAGTGCAATTGCCGTCAGCGCAATGATGATGGCCTGTTGAAAGGCGGCTAGTACGGCTTTCATGGATTCCCAATACATGACCGGCAAATCGGTGGCGTCGGGCGCGATGGCCTGTACGTCGGTAATAAAGTTCCGCAAATGATGTAGATCGTTCAGATCTTCCTTGGGGAATATTTGGATACGGTATAAGCCTTCTTTACTCAGCCAGCGTTCCTTCACTTCGGGCGGAATGCTGGCCGGTTGGATTTCCTCGGCCTGAAAGCCCGTCAGCAACTGGTTCATGACGGTGGGCAGGGTGCCGAGCAACGATGTCTGGATTTTTTCGATAAACACGCCGCGATCGGGTTGAAAGCGGGCATTGAGTTCCACCAGTACGTCCTGAAGTTCTTGTTTGAAGGCGCGGAGGGAACGGATTTCGGCCGGGTCGGTTTTTTTAGGCAGGTTGGCGTCGATAGCCGCGATCATGCGCAGAATGCTGGGTTTGGGGTCGGTACCCATTTTCAGCTGCGGGAACGACTGGCTCTGCGGGCCCAGCGTCATCATCATGTCGTCGATAATGCCCAGTTTGTTTTCCTGGTCTTCAGGCACAAAATCGAACAGGCTGACGGTTTTATCCACCGTTTTAAGATTGCCGAGTTTTTCCTGCATGGATTTGGCTTCGTCCGCCGATGACGCCAACACTGTCAGCGTCATCGGCGAAGTGTCGCGGGCTTTCAGCAACTCTTTAAAGGCAATCACCGATTCGGTATGCGGGTCGCGCAAGTTGATGGGATTGAAGTCGGTCTTGACCTGAAACACCAGATAGAGGGCGGCGGCGGTCAGCAGCGCGGTGGCCCAGGTAATGGGTTTGGCGTAATGCAGGGTAAAAGCCGCCAGCCACAAGGATATTTTCGAGGCGCCCGGGTGCTCGCCGCGTTGCAAGGGATGGATGGCGGGCGTCGGCAGAATTTTCAGCAAAACCGGCAGCACGGTCAGGGTGATGAACAAGCAAATGAACAAGCTGGAGCCGGCTAACAGGCCGAGCTCGGAGATGCCTTGGTAGTCGGTGGGGACAAAGGCGTACAGGCCGATCGAGGTGGTGCCGGCGCATAAAATCAGCGATGGACTGGTATCGAGCACGGCCGAGTGTATGGCCCTGAGTTTGTCCTTGCCGTGCAGGTCCAGGTTGTCCCGGTAGCGCAGGCAAAAGTGGATGGCGTATTCCACCCCCAGGCCGATGTTGGATACCGCAAACGCTACCGAAATCAGGTTCAATTCCTTGACCGCCACCGCCGCGAACAAGCCGCAGAAAATCATGCCCAGAGTCAGGGTCAGCAAGGTGGCCAGCATCAGCAGCCAGGAACGGTAGGCGATCAGCAAGATCCCGCAGACCAAAACCAGCGAGAAAATGCTGGCGGTAAACGTGCCTTCGCTCATGCCGGCCATTTCATCGTGTTCCAGGCCCACTTCGCCGGTGATCCATATTTTGACCGTCGGTAAATTGGGATCTTGAATTTTGGCGACCGCGCTGCGAATGGCGTTGATGGCCGGTTCCGCCGGCAGAATCCGGCTGAAATCGAATTTAGGGGTGACGAAAATAAAGGCTTTGTCCGACTGGGCTTCGCTAATGTTGTTTTCGGCAATCAGTTTTTGCCAGGACAGCAAGTCGGTTTCGCCGTTCAGGGTTTTATGCAGCGAGAGGCTGACTTTGTCGATCAAGGACATTAAATCGATCGGCACTTCGCCGGTCGGATTTTCCGCATTCAGCGCGTCTTCAAAAATCGAAAAAAAACCGTTCAGGCTGGGGTCCTGGGAAATGCGGCCGATAAACGGCTGGGCCTGGGCCAGGGTGACGGAAAAATCCTGTAGCTTGTCGGTATCTATATAAAGCAGGCCGTTACGGTGAAAAAATGCATTTTCGTCGGGACGGTAGACAGTGCTGAAATGCTCGGTGTCGGCGCGCAGTTCGCGGCCCAGGCGGTGGGCGGCGGCTTTGGTCAGTTCCGGGCTGGTGGAATCGATGACCACCAACAGGGTATGTACGTCCTGGCCGAAGGCTTTTTCGAATTTACGGCGGTTTTGCTGGAACTCCGACTCGGGTGCGATCAGTTCGGCGGTATCGGTATTTATCGTCAGGTGGCGGCTGGTGTAGTGAACGGCAAAATACCCTAACAGCACGGCGCTCGCCAGCAATAACGCCGGCGAATACATCAGCCAGTTACTCCAGCGGAAGGCCAGATTGCGTAAGTGGATTTCCCTCGGCATGCTTAATGGCTCACCACGGTATTGATCAGATAAAGGGTGTAGCCGGTGTATGCGGTCAGCAAAATCCCGCCTTCCCAGCGATTGATGTTGCCGTTGCCGTTACGGTCGTAACCCATGGCGAATAAAGCCAGCGTCAATAATGTCATCAGCGGCCAATCGCGGTTGATAATGTCGGCCGGGATGTTCATGGGATGAATGACGCCGGCCACGCCGACCACGGCCAGGGTGTTGAACAGATTTGAGCCGATGATGTTGCCCACCGCCAGATCGTGTTCGCCCTTGCGGGCGGCCATGACCGACGAGGCCAGTTCGGGTAGCGAAGTGCCGACGGCGACCACGGTCAAGCCGATGACTAAATCGCTGACGCCCAGGTCGGTGGCTATCGATACCGCGCCCCATACCAGCATGCGCGAACTGATTACCAGCAAAACCAGGCCGGCAAGCAACCAAATCCAGGCCTGATATTCGGACATGGCGTGCGCCTCCAGTTCGGCTTCGACTTCCTGTTCGAAGCTGTCTGCACGGTGTTGTTTCATGCCTTGTACGATCATCCAGACCATGACGCCCACGAACACGATCAATTCCGCCGCGCCGTCCAGGCGGGAGAATTCGCCGTCGTGAAGTTGTATAAATGCAAACAGGGTCACCAATAACAAAATCGGCAATTCTTTTTTCAAGATTTGCGAATGTACGGCAATTGGGCTGATTAGCGCGGTGACGCCCAGAATCAAGGCAATGTTGGTGATGTTGGAACCGTAACCGTTACCCAGTGCAATGCCCGGATTGCCTTGCCAGGCCGACAGGGCGGATACCGACAGCTCCGGCGCGGAGGTGCCGAAACCGACCACCACCATGCCGATTAATAAGGGCGACATGCCTAAATGACGGGCAATGGCGGCGGCGCCTTCGACGAACAAGTCGGCGCTCCAGACCAGAATGATTAAGCCCAGGACGATCATCAACAGTGGCAAAGCCATAACTTACCTATAAAAACAAAAAATGTGGGAAATGTGCGTTCAGTCGACTGTCCATTGCACCAAGCCGCTGTATGCGGTGCCTAGCACAATTAGGCCGAAGGCGATGCGGTACCAGGCGAAAACGATGAAATCGTGGTGGCTGATGTAGCGCAGCAAGCCTTTGACGGCGAGCAAGGCGCTGATGAAGGCCGCGACCAAGCCGACGGCGAACGAGGCTACGTCGCTTTCGACATGCAACAAATCTCGGTGTTTGTACAAATCGTACAGGCTGGCGATGACCAGGGTAGGAATGGCCAGGAAAAACGAAAATTCGGTCGCGGCCTTGCGCGACAAGCCGAACAACAGGCCGCCGATGATGGTGGAACCGGAGCGCGATGTGCCGGGAATCAGCGCAAAAGCCTGGGCGATGCCGAGCTTGAAGGCGTCCAGCATGCTCAGGTCGTCGACACTGTGCACGCGGATTTTATGCTCGCGTTTTTCCGCCCAGATAATGACGAAAGCGCCAACGATAAAGGCCAGCGCCACCGGTACCGGTTTGAACAGCAAGGCTTTGATATGTTTGCCGAATAGCAAACCCAAGCTGGCCAGCGGGATGAAGGCGACGGCCAGATTCAGTACGAATTTTTGCGCCTGCCTGTCGCTAGTCAGGCCGGCAAGTACCGAAGCGATTTTGCCGCGGTATTCCCAGCAAATCGCCAGGATCGCGCCAACCTGTATGACGATGGTAAACAACTTGGCCTTATCGTCGTTAAAGTCGAGCAGGTCCCCGGCCAGAATCAAATGTCCGGTACTGGAGATGGGCAGAAACTCCGTCAGGCCTTCGACGACCCCCAGGATGAGAGATTTGATCAGTATTTCAATGTCCATATCGGCAGACTCCATACCAAACCGGCACACGGGGAAAATTCAGCATGTTGATCAGGTAGTTATTGATAGAAGGATTAATGATGGGCAGGGCAAAAAGCCATGCAAACGGGGCGGGATTATAGTCGAAATATCCGTTCTTTCGTAGCTTTAACGTCCGGGCAATCGACTCTGCTTGGGCCGGATCGTGCCGGCCGGCGTCGATATTCAAGCGGTTCGAGTTAACGCATCGCGGCGGCCGTTCGAACGCAGTCGCCGGAATAGTGCGCGGGAAAGTAAGGGAAATGCCACAACGAGTAGGGCAAATCACGGCTTTTGGCGATTGGATGCAAGCGATCCCAGTGGTTGATGGGGTTGTAAGTAAAGAATTACATGGACTTGGGGAATTGGCACGGATATTGGTTTATTAAAGGGTAACAGTATTACAACGTTGGAATATTGTTAATGGCGACTGGCCGGCGGTTTGTCGCGGCATAGGCCATATTTCACGCATTCAATTTAATGAAACCAGAAACGGAAAAGGTATGAGTACAAACTTTCAATTAACGGCGGTAGCCGGCTTGCTGGCGGTAAGCGGTATCTCGCAAGCGGCATTGACCACGTCCAGCGGAGCGGTCGGCTTTAGCGGATCGGCCTCGGTGTCCGCCAGCGGCACTTCGGTCGCATCGGCAAGCAATAGCAACAATAATGCATCCATCGCCAATGTTTCATTGGGACAATTTAATGCGGCTAACGGTGTATTGACGGGGGTTGATCTGCAATTGACCTCAAACCGCCTGCAAGTCATCGACGGGTACGGCTATAAAAATAATGGGCCCGGCAGAGACGCAAGCGGAAGCGGTAGCAGTACCGCTGCTTTGGCCGCGATTGGCGCGGCCGCCAATTTTTCTACCGCCATTTCCCAAACCGGCGGAGCCTGTTCGTTGGCCATGGGACCGACAGGCTTTACCGAATGCAGTTGGGGGCCAAACTCATCCGCGGCAACGGCTACCAATGCGACTGCAAGCGTGGCAAATTCCAATCTGGATGATTATGTTGGTAACGGCTCTGTCAATGCGGCTTTATCTCTGCCTACGTTGCAAGCCACAACCACTCTCAGTAGAACCCAAGGCCAAACCAGCGGCTCCACCACCCATTATTCGGTTGAGTGGGCGGGCGACTTGCAAGCCAATTACAGTTATTTGCTGCATGCAGCGGCTTCATTCGACGGCAGTTCGGTTTCCAATGTGTTGACGCTGGATTTCGGCAACGTTGCTCAAAATAGCGCGGCATCACTGAATTTCGCTTTGTTCAATATGGCCGACGCCGACCGTATCGGTCTGGATCTGGATGGCGTTGTCGGCAGCGGCGACACGGCTGCGTTCGAAACCGGTTTGTCCGCTTTCGCCGACTTGGCGCAAGGCGGCAGCCAAGCCTTCGTTGCCAATTTACTGACCGCCAATACCGGCGCCTTCAGCGCGCAATACCTGCTGAATCTGTCCGATGCTGATTTGGGCGCCGGCAGCACGCGGCAAACTTATCAATTGACACTGAATCTGGTCGGCAACGTGTCCGCTGTTCCGGTGCCCGGCGCGGTTTGGCTGTTCGGCAGCGCTTTAGCCGGTTTGGTGGGCGTCGGCAGACGTAAACAAACCTATTAACAGTTAATTGAGGAAAATAATGAAACAATTGCTAATCAAAAAAACACTGCTTGCCGGCTTGATGCTGGGCGCTTTTTCCTGGTCATCCGCGCAAGCCGAAACGGTGACATTACTGGATGAAAATTTCGATGCCGGCATGCCTAGTTCGGCTCAGACGCTTGGAACTTCGGTCAACCTGAGATCAGGCACGGACACGATAAACACCTACAACGCCGGCAATCCGAATCAACGTTTCAGCTTGGCCGCAGGAACCACTTTCTTTAATAACAGCGCGACGAATAAATTCCTGGTTATGGGGGACGATAGCGGGCAATTGGCCGGCTCGCCGAGTGATGGAACTTTCGGCTTTGCCACGCCGTTTAGCTTGGCGAGCGGCACAACCGATATTACCGTCGGTTTCGATTGGGTTTTCAGCGCCTTCGTGCTGGGCGGAACCGGCGGCAGCACCGACCGGTTCAAGGTCGGCATCGGCGGTGCCGGTTTCGATATCAATTCACCGCTAACCACATCGGTTACGGTTTTAGACCAATCAATCGCTAGCGTCGGCAAAGTGTACGGTCCCGACAGCGTCACCTTGGCCGTTGCCAGTCTGGGTGCGGCTGACGCCAATGGCCAGTATTGGTTGAGTTTCGGCTTGTTCGAAAATACCGGTACCAATCCAACCACCAACAGCGCGGTCGGCATCGACAACCTCACAATCACCGCCAATGTGGCGCCGGTTCCCGTGCCCGCGGCCGTCTGGACTTTCTTGTCCGGCTTCATGGGTTTGCTGGCACTGGGCAAACGTAATCGTCCGGCCGTTTGATCGTTTGTGAAAGCCGGCTCGGAAGCGGCTTGCCGACCGGCTTTCAGGCGCAAGGCCAAGACGATTCGGGCAACTATGACGCGAGAGAATTCATGAAAATTATAAAAACCATCCTGCTGATGCTGGCGGCGGCACTGCCGTTATCGCCGGCAACAGCCGCCAATCTATTAAACAACGGCGGCTTCGAAAGTCCGGGTACCGTCACCACCTATCTGTTTCTATCCAATAACGCCACCAGCGTTACCGGCTGGACCGCGATAGATGATGGGGTCGGCGAAAGACCCTATTTGATGAACAAAAATCGTCCCGGCGGCAATTACACCAGCCGAGTCGTCGAAGGCATTTATGCCATGGCGATCAATCAGGGTTCCGGCATCAAAACCACCTTCCCGGTCACCGCCGGCGTGACTTACACGCTGTCGTTCCAGGCCCGCAAGGGCACGACCGCCGGCTATACGCCGCTGGAAATCTCGGTGGCCGGCTTCAATACCGCTTTTTCCAACGTCAGCGGCAGCTTTCAATTGCTGGCCTATACCTTTACCGCCAGTGCCACCAATCCGGCGGCGGAACTCAGGTTTTTCAACAGTGCGCCGACGCCCGATTACAAGACCTATGACATTGATGCGGTGGTGGTCGAAGAAGGCACCGGTCCGAGCGTTCCGGTTAATCCTTTTGCCGGCGACCCGGCCGATGCGGGCGATCCGGCCTTCAGTAGCAGCCATTTCTCGGGTTCGCAAAATTGCGCGATGTGCCACAACGGCATCGTCGACAATCAAAGCAAGGATGTGTCCATCGTCACCGACTGGTCGTCGACCATGATGGCGAACTCCAGCCGAGATCCATTTTGGCGGGCCAAAGTACGTAGCGAAATGGCGCGTCATCCCGAGTTGCAAGGCGTCATTAACGACAAATGCAGCAAGTGCCATGCGCCCATGGCTAATGCTCAAGCCAAAAAAGACAACACCATCGCCAGCCAAACCATTTTCGACGGCGGTATTCTGGATGTCGGCCACGCCAAACACAATGCGGCAATGGACGGCGTCAGTTGTACCTTGTGCCACCAGATTCCGGCCACGCCGGCTTTGGGCACGCTGGCGACCATGTCCGGCAACTATGCAATCAACGATACAAAAACCATCTACGGCCCTTACGGCGGACCGGGCGATACCGCGCTGTTCACGATGCCGATGGTGATGCATACCGGTTATACGCCGACCTATGGCGCGCATACCAAGGACTCCAAACTGTGCGCGTCCTGCCATAACTTGAAAACGCCGTATGTCGATGCGGCCGGCAACGTGCTGAGCACCACGCCGGAAAGCGAGTTTCCCGAACAAACCCCGTATATGGAGTGGGAACAAAGCAGCTATGTCGGCCAAAAAAGCTGCCAGGGTTGCCACATGAGCCGTTCCGATGGGGTGAAAATCTCCACCATGGGCATGTCCGGGTTGCGTAACAACTTCGCGATTCACGACTTGGTCGGCGCCAACAAGTTGATGCTGGATATTTTGAATAACAACAAAAACCAGCTCGGCGTGTTGTCGAACAATTTTGCCGAAACCCTGGCCAAAACCGACGCGATGCTGAAAAGCGCGGCGACAGTCAGTGTGGTCGAACAACGTTCAACGCCGAATGCGCTGGATTTTACTTTGCAAATCAACAGCACCACCGGTCACAAATTGCCGACCAGCTATCCGTCAAGGCGGGCCATTCTGCACGTCACGGTGACCGACCCGCAAAACCGGATCGTTTGGGAATCGGGCAAGGTCAATGCCGACGGTAGCGTCGAAGGCGTCGATGCCGACGACAACGGCAATACCTTCGAGCCGCATTACGACCAAATCACGGCGGAAGATCAAGTACAGGTCTATGAAGCCATCATGGGCAACAATGAAGGCGAAGTGACCTACACCCTGCTGCGCGGCAAGGAATACCTGAAAGACAACCGCATTCTGCCGCCCGGCTTCGATAAAGCCGCTGCGCCTGCCGACGTGCGGGTTGTCGGTGCCGCTTTGTCCGACAGCAACTTCATCGGCGGCGGCGACCAGATCGGCTATCGGATCGGCGGTTTGCCGGCGGGTGATTACACGGTCAAGGCCGAATTGGTTTACCAAACCCTGTCGCATGCGTATGCCGAGGACTTGTTTGCGGATACTGCAACGCCGGAAGTGGTGGATTTCAAAACCATGTTCGATGCGTCCACGCAAAAATCCACGGTAATCGCTAGTGCCGAATTCGCCGGCTCGGTTGTCGCTCCGCCGGCGCCGGATACCGACGGCGACGGCGTGGCGGATAATCTGGATAACTGCAAACGGGTGGCCAACGCCAATCAGCGCGATACCGACGGGGACGGCTACGGCAATATTTGCGATGCGGATTTCAATCAGAACAAGGTGGTTGATCCTACCGATCTGTCAAAACAAAAGGCTTTGCTGGGAAAAGTATCTCCAAATGGGCATGAAGATTTGAATGGAAATGGGATCGTCGACCCAACCGACTTGAGTATCGCCAAGGGATATTTGGGGAAAATGCCGGGGCCGTCGGGCGTTGCACCCTAATTTTTGTCGAGGGGATCGGCCCGCGACACGGGGCCGATTCCTGCACAAATAGAGAAATTTGTAATGAATACATCAACATCAAATAAATTCGGAGAATATATGAACGAAATTTTTAAGAAGCCTGTTTCGATTGTGAGTGGCTTGGTCATCCTTGTGATGTTTGCAGGCCCTGTTTCGGCTACCGTTTTAGCGCCGAATACCGTGATGTTCAGCCAAGGCAATGTTATCAACGCGAGCGAGGGCGACACGTTGACATTGGATCTAAGGGGATATAATTTTACCCAAGGACCTGACGGGGCCGCCTTTTCGCTAAATTGGAATCCATTGGTCTTGAGTTATGTCGGTAGTACGGTTGCCAATCCGCCATGGGATAGCGCTTTTGTCAGCGATGAAAATTCAGGCAGTATTGATTACGTTTTTCTAAGTAAATTAACGGCGGGCGATGCCGGAAATTCTTTTGCCATCGCCTCGTTCACCTTCGGCATTTTGGGTGCCGTGGGCTCGGAAACAACGATTAGCATCGGGAATCCCGCTTTTGATGATACTGGCTTTACTTTACCGGGTGGTGCCTTGGTTGATGTGAATTATGTCAACAGCCAAGTGCATGTGGTGCCTTTGCCTGCCGCGGTATGGATGTTCGGCGCCGGTTTGGCGGGTGTGCTGGGTCCGATGACCCGCCGTAAAAAGGCTTAAGCATTCGCTTAAAATGCATTTAAAAACCCGGCTCGGCCGGGTTTTTTGTGCGTGCGTTACGGCGCGCAATCCAAATGGACAAAACGGATCACGCCTTGCGCAGTTTTTTATAAGTGTTGATCAAACCATTGGTGGAACTATCGTGGCTGTTGATTTCGTCTTCGTTTTTCAGTTCCGGCAAAATGGCCTTGGCCAGCACTTTACCGAGTTCCACTCCCATCTGGTCAAAGGAATTGATGTTCCAGATCACGCCTTGCACGAAGATTTTGTGCTCATAAAATGCAATCAATGTGCCCAAGGTTCTGGGGGTCAGTTTTTTGAACAGAAACGAATTCGAGGGCTTGTTGCCTTCGAAAATTTTCGACGCAATCAGGGCGTCGTCCAGTTCGGGCTGGTGGCTTAAATCCTGTCTGACTTCCGCTTCGGTTTTGCCGCGCATCAGGGCTTCCGCTTGCGCCAGAAAGTTGGAAATCAAAATGTCGTGATGGTCCGGCAAATCGTACTGGCTTTGCGCCGCGGCCAGAAAGTCGCCGGGAATCAATTTGGTGCCCTGGTGGATCAGCTGAAAAAACGCATGCTGGCCATTGGTACCGGGTTGGCCCCAGATAATCGGTCCGGTGTTGTAATCGACCTTTTCGCCGTTGATGGTGGCGCTTTTGCCGTTGCTTTCCATGTCGCCTTGTTGAAAATAATCGGCGAAATACTTTAACGATTGTGCGTACGGCAGAATGGCGTAAGTTTCGGCCTCGAAAAAGTTGTTGTACCAAATGCCCAGCAAACCCATGATGACGGGGATATTTTCCTCGAACGGCGCATGCCGGAAGTGCTCGTCCGCCAGATGGGCGCCCGTCAACAATTCCTCGAAATTATCCATGCCGATATACAGGGCGATGGACATGCCGATCACCGACCACAGCGAGTAGCGTCCGCCCACCCAGTCCCAAAATTCGAACATGTTGCCGGGGTCGATGCCGAATTCCTTGACCTTTTCCTCGTTGGTGGAGATGGCGATGAAATGCTGCGACATGTGAGCGGGGGCTTTCGCCGTATTCAAAAACCAGTTGCGCGCCGAACGGGCGTTGGTCATGGTTTCCTGAGTGGTAAAGGTCTTCGAGGAAATCAGGAACAGGGTGGTTTCGGGGTTGAGAGGCTTTAAGGTTTCGACAATGTCGGTTTGATCGACATTGGATACGAAATGCGCTTTCAAGCCTTCCATGCCGTAAGGCGCCAGGGCTGTATCGACCATTTTCGGGCCCAGGTCGGAACCGCCGATGCCGATATTGACGATGTCGGTAATCCGTTTGCCGGTAAAGCCCGTCCAGGCTCCGGAGCGTACTTGTTCGGTGAAAATCCGCATTTTTGCCAGAACTTTATTGATTTCCGGCATCACATCCTGGCCGCGAAACAGCACCGGGCTGTTGCCGCGGTTTCTTAAGGCTGTGTGCAATACCGCCCTTTTTTCGGTGGTGTTGATAATCGACCCTGAAAACATGGCTTCGGTTTTGGTGCGCAGTTCGGCCCGGTTTGCCAAATCGATCAGCAAAGGCATGGTTTGCTCTGTAATCAGGTTTTTCGAATAATCGAACAGTAAGTCGTTAAAGGTGACGGAGAACTTATCGAAGCGGTGAGGGTCTTTGGCAAAAGCCTCTTTCATGCAAAATTGGCCGGCAATTTCCTGGTGATGTTGTTTGGCGGCGTTCCATTCGGGAGAGTCGATTAATTTGGACATATTTTTTGTGATAACTCGGATAGGGGAGCCCTCGGAGATGCCGGCTTATGGGCAGTAAAAAGAGCATTCCCACATTATAAGGATTGTCTTTTGCCGATGACAAAAAAAATTCCGTTAAGCGGGCGGGCGCGGAATGCCATATAAGTAATACCTTTATTTGCTATGGACGATGTGCTAGAGTTAAAGCCGATTTTGGCGGGATTGCGGTCCTAGGTTTAAGGATCGCAATCCTAAATCGCATCATGCTTAACGGCATGAATAATAATAAAATTATTAACAACGGGAAGGGTAAACATGAAAACAACGCGTATTTTCAGAAATAGTCTTTTTGCTCTCGTCGGGCTGATTTTTTCCGCGTCGGCCTGGGCGCATGGCGGTGCGGCCGGTACGGATACCGACCAGTGTAAGTTCGAACTGGAAAAAGATCATTGGATTCATTACACCGCCTACCAACCCAAAGCCTATCCGGCGGAAGAATTCTGCGGCAATATTCCCGACACCGATTCATTGATCCAGCTGGTATTCGATTATCAGGATCAGCGCTACCGCGATAGAGCCATTGAGTTTGAAGTCACCAAAGAGCCGGAAGGCACTCGGGTTTTCTATCAAGAGCCCAAAAAACACAAATCGGGCACCGTGATTTTGAATTTGGATAACGGCGTGCCGGAAGCCGGTAAATATCTGATCCATATTACTTTGCTCCAAGACAGCGGCGAGCGTCTGGATGCCCATATGAGCTTTAAGGCCGGCGGCGGTCAACCTACCAGTAAAGGTAGCTATGGCTTATACGCATTGGTGTTGTTCGCGGGTCTTTACATCACCTATTTGTCTCATGCCGGCTTCAAACGAAAAGTGGATGAATTGATGGGTAAAGCGAAAGAGCTTTAAACTTATCGGCGTTCATCCTGTCATTACATGCGGACAGGATGAACGATTTGCCTTTTCCGCATCCCGCGCCCGTCTGTCGGCATGTTGTTCATGATTTTTTAAATTTCGACTTTGTTATAGAGGAATTGCTCTAATGGTCAAAACAGTATCGATTGCCGCCCTGGTTTGTGCGCTTTCTGTTTCAGGTGTTTCCGCGAAAGAGTTTCAGGAGCACAAAAACATGATGAACCATGGCGACGGCCACTTGATGGACATGGATGGCGGCATGGTGATGGGGCAAAACACGGATACTTTACCCGGCGGCTGCGACAAAATTGCGGGCACCAAGGAACTTACGGTGCATGCAGGGCATAAATATTCCGAAAAATTTCCCGGCACCATGTGGGCCTTCGATCAGCAGGAATATCAATTCGAACCGTGCACGAAATTGACCGTGCATTTTATCAACGATGACGAAATCCGCCATCAATGGATGATGCATGGTTTGCCCAAGTATCTGTATCCGAAAGGCATGTTTCACCTGGAAGTCAGCGGCCCGGGCAGTGTGTCCGGTACGCTGATTTTGCCGCCCGGCGATAAAACCTATCTGGTGCATTGCGATATTGCCCAGCATATGGAAAAGGGTATGAAGGCTCAGTTGAAAGTGGGTAAAGGCTCCGAAGATTTGCCCAGCATTCCAGGGCTGACGGCCAGCGTTTTTCCCGACGATTACAGCGGCAAACCGTTCTCGGCCGAAGCGTTCGAGGCCCAAGAAGCGGCGGCCAGAGTTGCGGCCGCGGCGTTGGAGGCCTCGGCATCCCAGCCCAAAGCGCAGAGCGGTGATACCGTCGCGGCGGCCGACGACTCTTTTCTGTCGGGCGTCAGCGTGGTGGGTTTGGCCATCGGCGTTTTGGTTGCCCCTTTGTTGGCAAAACGCTTTAAAGGCATGAGCGTGGGAGAAGTTATCGCCACGGTATTCGAATGGATTTCCCAAGCCATCGGTTTTGCGGTAAATATCATAAGCAAATTGCTGAAAAAACTTTCAAGCAAAAAAGCCATTCCGCTGCCCGATAAATAAACTAAGCGATTTAAAGCCCCTGAAACACCGCGTTTCAGGGGCTTTTTTATGGGAGAAAGAAATTGCAATTGGAGACGTTCGGCATGGCGGGGTTGTTCATCAGCGCATTCATATCCTCGACCATAGCCCCCGGCGGTTCGGAAGCGGTATTGGCGTATTTGGTGAATAGCCGGCAGCATGCAGTCGAGCAACTGGTGATGGTCGCCACGGTCGGCAACACATTGGGGGCGTTGACCACTTGGTGGCTGGGGATGTGGGCGGCAAAAAAATATCCCGCGGAAACCTTGTTGACGGGCAAGCAGCGTAAATCCTTGCGGACAGTCAGACAGTGGGGCAGTTGGGCGCTACTGTTTTCCTGGTTGCCCGTCGTGGGCGACGGTTTATGTTTTGCCGCCGGCTGGCTGAGGCTGTCGCTATTTTCTTCAATACTCGCTATTTTTTTTGGTAAGGCACTGCGTTATATTGCGGTTGCTTACGCATTTATTTAATTGTACCTAAACCACAGATGACGTTTTTTACCCTGCCTCATTTTCCGCCTGCGAATGTTGCCGCCGAGCATAACCGGCGGGATTATTTTATCGCCGGCTTTACTTTTGTGACCACCACGATTTGCTTGACCACCGACGGTTTTGCGCCGCGGTTCATGCAATACGTATTGGCGTTTTTCGGCTGGATTTTTTTGATCGCCTTTTTGCGCGGCGAATGCAAATACGTGCGTACCCAAGTGGCGGTTGCCGTCGCATTTGCGGTGGTGGGCGAGTATTTTGCCTCCATTTATATGAAAGGCTATATCTACCGGTTCGAGAATGTGCCGGCATACGTGCCTGCCGGACACGGTCTGGTCTACCTGACGGCGGTGGCACTGGGGCGTTCGGGTTTTTTTATGCGCCATGCCCGGCGTATTGCCGTGTTTGTGGTGAGTGTCTGCGGCTTCTGGGCGTTCTGGGGTATTAGCGCTTGGTCGCAACGGCAGGATATTATCGGCGCCGTGTTGTTTGGCGTGTTTCTGATTTACTTATTCAAAGGCCGCTCGCCCATGGTGTATTTGGGGGCATTTTTCATCACATCCTGGCTGGAAATTGTCGGTACCGGTGCCGGTACTTGGGCCTGGGCCGCGATTGATCCCGCTTCGAAATTACCGCAAGGTAACCCGCCCAGCGGCGTGGCGGCTTGGTATTGCCTGGTGGATGCGGTGGCGATTGCCGGCGCCGGTCCGGTATTGCAAGCCTTTACCAAAACCGCTTTGATATTGCAGCGGCAACGGGCTTGATTGTTTTTCCGTTGTGTTCAGGGTGATTCGATTTTGGGTTCCAGTTGCCGAATGGCATTTAAACGCACACTGTCACCGACACGAATCAAGCCGCCGGAGACGATTCGCGCCGTCATGCCGCCGTGGCCGCGCAACGCGTTGTAACTTCCCAAGCCCAATTCGGCAGCCATTTTCGAACACGGATCGCAAGGCCCGGTGATTTCGATAATCACTTCATCACCCACCGCCCATTCCAACATCATATCCGGGAACGGTGAACGCATACCGATAAGATTAAGCCCCGAAACTACCAAATTACGTCGCAAACGAGTCGGCTCCAGTTTCGTAAGCCCACACCAGTTGGCGGCAACGGGTAAATGCTCGGCCTGAAATAAAGTCAGTTCTCGCTTGGTCGATTGCCTGCCGGAGCGCGCAGTATTTGCCCGTCTATCGCCAAGCAATCCTCGCCCCGGCTCCGCGCGCGCTTCATCGACAAAAACGGCTGGCTCGCCACGCGCCGGACGTAAAACGATGGTTTCGATTCGGCCTTCCGAGGCGAATTGTTGGGTGAGTTCGCGAAGAGTCATGATTGGGTGGCGATATGGTAGTTGCGATTTACCCTAAAAAGCATAAATGCACACGAATTTGGAGTCTTTCATTCCTCCGATTACGCTATCGCTAATCAGAGTTTCTAATGAACTTTTTTCATGTGCCGCCTTTTATGCGAAAGCCTAACAATTTTCAGTTTTTAACTTCAGCGTTCAGGAGAAATGCGCCATCCAGGCTAAATGTTTCTAACAAACCGGTCGCGATAGCGACTCAATTTTAAAAGCAAAAATCAGTCAAATACCATCCACCCAATTCTCCACTTGTAATCCAGCTACTCTCAAAAACTCTCGTTCGTTATTGGTCACCAGAATCCAATTCGCTGACCGGGCATGAGCTGCCAGCCATAAGTCGTTGTTGCCTATGATTTGTCCTTGGCGTTGTAACTCGGCGCGGATTTGTCCGTAGTGTTCACCGGCGGCTTCCGGCACGCTGTGGATTGGGATTAGGTTGGTCAGATTTTGGATCACTGCCAGAGCACGTTCCCTCGATTGGCTTTTCTCCGCACCGTAAATCAACTCACCCAGCGTTACGACCGACATCGCCAGCTCATTGGCGGAGTGGCGAGCAAACCGCTCCCGCACTTCCGGAGGGTTGTGCTTGGCGATATAGATGCAGATATTGGTATCGAGCAAATAACGTGTGCGCATCAGAACGACTCGCGTTCTTGCGGCGGCAGGTCCTCTCGACCATCTGGCATAAAGTCCTCCGGTAACGCTGCCAGCGCATCGAAAATTGCGATCGCGCTAACCGGCGTTTCCCGTAATACGATTTCGTCGCCGCGGCGGAAAATTTCCACACGGTCGCTGTTAAAACGAAATTCCTTGGGTAAACGTAGGGCTTGACTGTTACCGGATTGAAAAATACGGGCGGTGGCCATGGTTGCTCTCCTGAAAACGGTGTATATTCGGCTAGTATATACGTTTTGCAAAACTTCATCGACTTCGCGACTAACCGGCCATAATCCTTCTCTACTGACATTTTACGGTTAAAATAACCTCAATTTAAACCCAAGCGCATTAAACATAGAACATGGACAAAACCTATTCCCCGCACGCAATCGAACAACGCTGGTATCAACTTTGGGAAGACAGCGGCTATTTCGCGGCCAATCGCGGGGGGCCGTCTTATTGCATCATGATTCCGCCGCCCAACGTCACCGGCAGTTTGCACATGGGGCATGCGTTTCAGGACACCATCATGGATGCGCTGACCCGCTATCATCGGATGAAGGGCTATAACGCCTTATGGCAACCCGGTACCGACCATGCCGGTATCGCCACCCAAATGGTGGTGGAACGCATCATTAACGCCGACGGCAAAACCCGCCACGATTACGGCCGCGAGGCGTTTATCGACAGAATCTGGGAATGGAAGGAAGAGTCCGGCGGTACGATTACCCGCCAGTTGCGGCGCATGGGTTCGTCGCTGGATTGGGAAAAGGAACGCTTCACGATGGACGACGGCATGTCGGCCGCGGTGCAGGAAGTGTTCATCAAGTTGTACGAAGAAGGTCTGATTTACCGCGGCAAACGTTTGGTGAATTGGGACCCGGTGCTGCACACCGCCGTCTCCGACCTGGAAGTGCTGTCCGAAGAAGAAAACGGCTCCATGTGGTATATGCGTTATCCGCTGACCAACGGCTCCGGGCATATCTTGGTGGCGACCACCCGGCCGGAAACCATGCTGGGCGATGCGGCGGTGGCGATTCACCCGGAAGACGAACGCTACAAGCATTTGCTGGGCGAATTCGTCGAACTGCCGCTGACCGGCCGCCGGATTCCCATTATTGCCGACGAGTATGTCGATCCGGAATTCGGTACCGGTGTTGTAAAAATCACCCCGGCCCACGACTTCAACGACTACGAAGTCTGGACGCGGCACAAACAAATCTCGGCCATCGCCGACTTGCCGCACGGCGGCTTGATCAATATCTTTACCGTCGACGCTGCCGTGCGCGGTAACGACGACGGCTTTAGTTTGGTTCCGGAAGCCTATATCGGTCTGGACCGCTTCGAGGCCCGTAAAAAAATCGTTGCCGATCTGGAAGCGCAAGGCTTGCTGGAAAAAATCGCCGACCACAAATTGATGGTGCCGCGCGGCGACCGTACCGGCGCGGTGATCGAGCCGTTTTTGACCAACCAGTGGTATGTCAAAATTGCCCCGCTGGCCAAGCCGGCCATTGAAGCCGTGGAAACCGGGGCCATCAAGTTCGTGCCGGACAACTGGAAAAACACCTATTTCGAATGGATGCGCAACATTCAGGATTGGTGCATCTCCCGGCAAATCTGGTGGGGTCACCGGATTCCGGCTTGGTACGACGATCTGGGTAATACTTATGTTGGCCACTCGGAAGCGGAAATCCGCGAAAAACACGGTTTGGCGGCGGATTACCCGCTATTCCAGGACGAGGACGTGCTGGACACCTGGTTCTCGTCGGCGCTGTGGCCGTTTTCGACGCTGGGTTGGCCGGATAAAACCCCGGAATTGGCCGCGCATTACCCGACCAGCGTGCTGGTGACCGGCTTCGACATCATTTTCTTCTGGGTGGCCAGAATGATCATGATGGGCTTGAAGTTTCAAGGCGAGGTGCCGTTCAAGGAAGTCTATATCCACGGCCTGGTACGCGACGCCGAAGGCCAGAAAATGTCCAAATCCAAGGGCAATGTGCTGGACCCTATCGACATTATCGACGGTATCGATCTGGAAGCCTTGGTGGAAAAACGCATTTCCGGCATGATGCAGCCGCATCTGGCCAAAAAAATCGAGCAAGCCACCCGCAAGCAATTCCCTGACGGCATTTCGTCCTACGGTACCGACGCGCTGCGTTTTACCTTCGCTTCGCTGGCCTCGACCGGCCGCGACATTCGCTTTGACTTGCAACGTACAGAAGGCTACCGCAACTTCTGCAACAAATTGTGGAACGCGGCGCGCTACGTGTTGATGAATACCGAAGAGCAGGATAACGGTATCGATTGCGCGGAATGCACATACAGCAAAGCTGATTTATGGATTTTGGCGCAGTTGAATCACACTATCGCCGCCACCAACGACGCGATTAAAACCTACCGCTTCGACTTGGCAGCGCAAGCCATCTACGAATTCACCTGGAACGAATACTGCGACTGGTATTTGGAATTGGCGAAAATCTCTTTGCAAAGCGATGACTTGCTATTGCAACGCGGCACCCGTCAAACTCTGTTACGCGTATTGGAAACGGTACTGCGTTTGGCGCACCCGATTATGCCGTTCATCACCGAGGAAATCTGGCAACGGGTCGCACCGCTGGCGGGCGTCACCGCCGCCACCATCATGCTACAACCCTATCCGGAAATGGAGACAGATAAAACCATCGACCTCTTCGCTGAACAGCAAATCCAATGGGTAAAGGAGTTCATTCTTGGTATTCGGCGGATTCGCGGCGAGATGAATATCGCGCCCGGTAAGCCCTTAAATGTGTTGCTGCAAAACGGTTCCATGGCTGACCAAGAAGCTCTGCAAGCCACCGAAAGCTACTTACTGAAACTGGGCCGATTGGAAAGCATTACCTGGTTGAGACTAACGGACAATACGCCGGAATCTGCGATTGCGCTGGTCGGCGACATGAAAATCCTGATCCCGATGGCCGGTCTGATCGATAAAGATGCCGAACTGGCGCGGCTGGAAAAAGAAATCCAGCGCATCGAGAAAGAAGTACCGCGCATCGAAGGCAAACTGAACAACGCCGCATTCGTCGATAAAGCACCGCCGGAAGTTATCGCCAAGGAGCGCGAGAAACTGGCGAGCTTGCAGTCGTCGTTGAAAAATCTCAACGAGCAGTACGGCAAAATTAAAGCGCTGTAAATGAACGCGGGCGCTTTAAACGAGATGCAACCCCAGGGTTTGGAGGCGTGGGCCGAGCTGTTGCGCGAAGAGGAAATGCCGATTTTTTCCAATACCGCGCAAAAGATTTATTCCGCCATGGACGATAGAAAGAAGGGGGCCATGGAACTGGCTTCCATTATTTTGCAGGATCCCAGCCTTACCGCCAAATTGCTGAAAGTCGGCAATTGCCCGTACTACAATCCCTCCCGGCAAAAGATCAGCACCGTGTCGCGCGCCATTGTGATTTTGGGGATGCAGATGATCCGCGAGCTGACGCTGGCCTGTTCTTTTTTCGAATCGATTTTGTCGCCGGCCAACAAGGAACGGGCAAATAAGGAAATTGCCCAGGCTATTCACGCGGCGGTGCAAGCGCGCGAATTGGCCATTACCTTACGGGACCAGTCGCCCGAAGAGGTGTTCGTGGCGGCCTTGCTGCATAATATCGGCCATGTGGCTTTTTGGTGTTCCAGCAATCGGAAAACCGCCGGCATGCATGAGAAATTGGCGTCGAGCGGTCTGGAAGGCGAGGAGGCCGAAAAGCAAGTGCTGGGTTTTTGCCTGAATGATTTGGGCAAGAAACTCAGTAAGTCCTGGCATTTGGGCGGGCTGATTCATGAGGCCATCAGCCATCCGCAGTCGCAGGATGAGCGGGTCCAGACCGTGTGCATGGGCAGCCGGATTTGTCTGGCCCTCAGGCACGGGATCGACTCGGAAGAGATGGAGGGATGCTTGCGGAAATTGCAGCATCTCGGCGGCGGCAGCCTTGACGGCATCAAGGCTAAAATCAGGGCCAATACCTTGATGGCGGTCGATATTGCCCAACAATTCGGCGCCCACGATGCGTCGCAATATATCAGTTCGGAGCGGCTCCAACCGTTTGTTGCCATGCCGGAAGAGGCGCAACCGGATAAAAAACAAATTCAGTTTCAGGTTTTACAGGATATTACCGCGCATATCAGCGGTAGCATCGATTTGAATGTGTTGTTTGAGATGGTGTTGGAAGGGGTGTATCGTGGAGTGGAAATGGATAGAACCGTATTCCTGTTGCTGGGGCCGGATAAAAAGTCCCTAAACGAAAAAATTTCCCTGGGTTGGAAAAAGTCCGATGCCAATGAAAAAATTCGCGTCTACAATACGGATGCCGGGGGTAATCTGCTATTTCATGCCTTGTACGATCATGAAGGGCTTTGGCTCAAGCCCGGCCAGCACGGCGCGCTTTATACCGGTCAAATCGAAGCGCAGTTTGGCCGGCACGAATGTTTTGTGTTTCCGATCCAGGTGGAGAATAAGCCGATCGGTTTGATTTATTGCGACCGGGGGCTTGAACATCAGGCGTTGACCGCCGAAGATTTTTCAGCGGTCAAGCATTTTGCGAAACAAGCACAGATCGGACTAACCTTATACCGGATGAAACATCATTAACGTATGAATGAGAACGGAATTGCCGCCCTGGAGGTGTTTCTAGTAGAACCCTCCCATACTCAGCAGATCATCATTAACCAGCACTTGCAAGCCAGCGGTATTCATGCGGTGACGTTTGTGTCCAGCGGCGGCGAAATGCTGGCGCGGCTTAAAAAAGCCAAGCCGGATCTGATTATCAGCAGCATGTATTTGCCCGACATGACGGGCGTCGACTTGATTCATAGCATCCGTAAGGACGGCGAATCCTATGACATGGCTTTTTTATTGATTTCCAGCGAAACCAACATTCAATACCTGGAGCCCATTCGTCAAGCGGGGGCGATAGCGATTTTGCCCAAACCGTTTACGCAGCAGGCTCTCGATACGGCGCTGTGCGCATCGCTGGATTACTTGCATCCGGAAAAGGCCGCTCTCGAACATCTCGATGTGGAGGAACTGCACGTCCTATTGGTCGACGATAGCGAGTTTTCCCGTAAATACATTCAACGGGTATTGAATAATATCGGGATCGAGCGCATCACCTGCGCCAACGACGGCAAACAGGCCCTGGCGTTGTTTCAGGAGCATTTCTTCGACCTGATAGTCACGGATTTTAATATGCCGGAGATGGATGGCCTGCAGTTGGTCAATGCGATACGCGGCGATGCCGAGCAGATTTCGACCGTGCCGATTTTAATGGTCACCAGCGAACAAAATCAAAATCGTCTGGCCGCGATCGAGAACGCGGGGGTTTCGGCCGTTTTAGACAAACCGTTCGAGCCTCAGTCCATCAAACGGCTCATCATGCAATTGTTGAATTAAGCGCGCCAGGGTGTCGCCGTCTACGCTTAAAGCGTATGGACAAAATCCTTAATTCATCTATAGTTGCAGCATAACTAAAAGAAATTACTTCACATGGCGACAGCACCTTCCAATATACATTTTAGCGGTTTGGCCAAATGCCTTATTCAGCAAGGCGTGCTGACGGAGGAGGCCGCAACGGCCGCTGTAGAGGAAGCCAAAAAAAATAAACTGCCTTTTGTCAGCTATTTGGTCAAAAACAAGCAGGTGGACAGCCGCACCGTGGCGAATTTGGCGTCGGCTGAATTTGGGGTGCCGCTGCTGGATCTGGATGCGGTGGATTTAAGCGGCGTCCCCATCAAGCTGGTGAGCGAAAAACTGATTCGCCAGCACCATGCCTTGCCTTTATTCAAGCGCGGCAACCGCCTGTTTATCGCTACCGCCGACCCCACTAATTTTCAGGCCTTGGATGAAATAAAATTTCATACCCGGCTGAATACCGAAAATATTCTGGTGGAAGAGGAAAAACTCATCAAGGCCATCGATGCGGCATTGGAAGCCGTCGATACGTCCATGGGCAATCTGCTGGATGAGGATCTGGACAATATCGACATTTCCGGCGGCGAGGAAAGGCCGGCGGAAGAAGTCACCTCCGATGTGGACGACGCGCCTATCGTCCGCTTCGTCAACAAAATTCTGCTGGATTCGATTAAAAAAGGCGTTTCGGACATCCATTTGGAGCCGTTCGAAAAAAAATTCCGCATCCGCTTCCGTACCGACGGTATATTGTCGGAGATTGCCAGCCCGCCGGTAGGCATCGCCAACCGGATTATTTCCCGGATCAAGGTGATGTCCAAAATGGACATCGCCGAACGGCGGGTGCCGCAGGACGGCCGGATCAAGATGCAGTTGTCCAAAAATCGCGCCATCGATTTCCGGGTAAACACCTGCCCGACCCTGTTCGGCGAAAAGGTGGTGATGCGGATTCTCGACCCCTCCAGCGCCCAGATCGGCATTGAAAAATTGGGGTTTGAAGAAGTACAGCAAAAACTGTTTTTATCCGCCATTCATCGGCCTTACGGCATGGTGCTGGTGACCGGGCCGACCGGTAGCGGTAAAACGGTATCCTTATATACCGGTTTGAACATTCTGAACAGCATAGAACGGAACATCTCGACGGCCGAGGATCCGGTGGAAATTACCGTGGAAGGCATTAATCAGGTTAACGTCAACCCCAAGGCCGGTCTGACGTTTGCCGAGGCCTTGCGCGCTTTCTTGCGGCAAGACCCCGACATTATCATGGTGGGCGAGATACGGGACCTCGAGACGGCCAGCATTGCGGTAAAAGCCGCGCAAACCGGTCACTTGGTGTTGTCGACGCTGCACACCAACGATGCGCCGCAAACCATCAACCGCTTGATGCAAATGGGCATAGAACCGTTCAATATCGTCTCGGCGGTGAATTTGATCATGGCGCAGCGGTTGGCGCGGCGGCTTTGCGAATATTGTAAAAAAGAGGCCGACTTTCCGGATAGCGTATTGCTGTCCGCGGGCTATAGCCAAGAAGACATCGGCACATTCAAAGTCTACGAACCGGTGGGCTGCGAACATTGCAACAACGGCTACAAGGGGCGGGTAGGTATTTATCAAGTCTTACCTATCAGCGAAAAAATGCGGGCACTGATTTTAAGCGGCGGCAATGCCATGCAAATGGCGGAACTGGCGAAATCCGAAGGCATTAACGACCTGAGGGCGTCAGGTTTGTTAAAGGTGCGCCTGGGGATCACGTCGCTGGAAGAAGTTGACCGCGTCACCAAGGAATAAACCATGGCCAAAGAAACAGACCAAATCGACTTTCTCTGGGAAGGTCTCGATAAGCAGAGTAAGAAAACCGGCGGCCTGATCAGCGCCAAAAGCGAGGCTGTCGCCCGTACCGAATTAAGGAAAATGGGCGTCCGGGTGGTAAAGATCAAACCCAAGCCCAAGCCGCTGTTCGGCAAAAAAGTTCAAAAAATCAGCACCGGCGATATCGCCGTTTTTGCGAGGCAATTGGCAACCATGTTGGAAGCGGGCGTGCCGTTGGTGCAATCCTTCGACATTATCGGCAAGGGCCACGACAATGCCAGTATGGCGGAGTTGCTGCTGGGGGTTAAGGCCGATATCGAAGGCGGCGATACCTTGGCCCAAGCGTTGGGAAAAAGGCCTATCTATTTCGACGATTTATTCTGCAATTTGGTAAACGCCGGCGAGCAGGCCGGGGTGTTGGAAGGTTTGCTGGACAAAATCGCCACTTACAAGGAGAAAACCGAATCCATTCGGAAAAAGGTCAAAAAAGCCCTGACTTATCCGATTGCGGTGTTGGTTGTGGCCTTCATCGTCACGGCTATTTTGCTGATTTTCGTGGTGCCGGTGTTCGAGGATTTGTTTAAAGGTTTCGGCGCCGATTTGCCGGCTTTCACCAAGTTCGTCATCAGTTTGTCGGAATGGGTGCAGGAATGGTGGTGGGCCGTGGTCGGCGTGCTTGGCGGCGTAGGCTATACCTTCGGTTATTTCAAAAAACGCTCGCGGCCGTTTAACCACTTTTTGGACAGGACTTTGCTGAAAATTCCGGTAGTCGGCATGATTCTGGAAAAATCCGCCATAGCCCGTTTTGCCCGTACCCTGTCCACCATGTCGGCCGCCGGCGTGCCGTTGGTGGAAGCCTTGGTATCCGTGGCGGGCGCCTGCGGAAACATCCTGTTTTACGACGGCGTGATGAAAATGCGCGACGATGTCGCCACCGGCCAACAGCTGCAATTTTCCATGATTCAGACCGGCTTGTTCCCCAATATGGTGGTGCAAATGGTGGCTATCGGCGAAGAATCCGGTTCCATCGACAGCATGCTGGACAAGGTAGCCGATTTTTACGAGGAAGAGGTCGATAACCTGGTCGATAACCTCAGCAGCCTGATGGAGCCGCTCATTATGGCGGTGCTGGGGGTCTTGGTGGGCGGCTTGATCGTGGCGATGTATCTGCCGATCTTCAAGCTCGGCGCCGCCGTCGGCTAGACAGCAATTCTCCCGATTCCGGGCCCGGTTGCCCGGCATTAATGCTCAATCATTGTTTTTTAAATTGAATATGTTACTAACGACCTTGCAGCAGTCGCCCGTTTTGCTCATCGTGTTGACCTCAATATTGGGGTTGATGATAGGCAGTTTCTTGAATGTGGTGATTTACCGGCTGCCGGTCATGATGCAAAACGGCTGGCGGCGCGACTGTCTGGCGTATTTGCAAATGCCGGCGGAACCCGAGGGCGAGCGTTTCGATTTGCTCTGGCCGGGGTCGCGGTGCCCTGCTTGCAAGACCGAGATCAGGGCCTATCAAAATATCCCGGTACTCAGTTACCTGTGGTTGCATGGGAAGTGCGGACATTGCGCGGCCCCTATTTCGCCGCGCTATCCGCTGATCGAAGCGTTTACCGGGTTATGTTCGGCGCTGGTGGCCTGGCATTTCGGTTATGGCTGGCCCATGCTGTTCGGTTTGGTGCTGACTTGGAGTTTGATTGCGCTGAGTTTCATCGATATCGATCACCAGCTGCTGCCCGATTCGATCACCTTGCCGGTTTTGTGGCTGGGTTTGTGTTTAAGTCTGTTTTCCGTTTATACCGATGCGCATGCCAGTATTATCGGGGCCGTGGCCGGTTATTTGAGCCTTTGGAGCGTTTACCGCCTGTTTAAACTGCTGACGGGCAAGGAAGGCATGGGCTTCGGCGATTTTAAGCTTTTGGCTTTGCTGGGCGCGTGGTTGGGGTGGCAGTATTTACCCTTGATCATTATCTTGTCCTCCCTGGTCGGCGCGCTTATCGGTATCGCCATGATCGCGTTCGGACAACGCGATGCCGGCCGGCCTATTCCGTTCGGTCCCTACTTGGCCGCCGCCGGTTGGCTGGCGTTGATCTGGGGCAGCGATTTAAACCGTCTGTATCTGAATTTCGCCGGGTTGTAGCTAATGCTGAAGGTGGGTTTAACCGGCGGCATCGGCAGCGGAAAATCGACCGTTTGCCGGTTGTTTGCCGACTTAAGCGTGCCCATTATAGATACCGACGTGATTGCCCGGCAGTTGGTGGAGCCCGGGCAGCCGGCCTTATCGCGGCTTGCGGCCGCTTTCGGCGCGGCGATCGTCAATCCGGACGGATCGCTCGACCGGGCAAGGCTTCGGCAATTGGCTTTTTCCGATCCTCTGCATAAGCGGCAATTGGACGCCATCATGCATCCCTTGATTTTTAAGGAAATGGAGGCCCAAATTACCCGCTTGCGGGCGATATATTGCCTATTGGTGATTCCGCTGCTGGTGGAGACGCAAAATAACTATACGCTGGATAGGATGCTGCTGGTCGATTGCCCGGAACAGGTCCAAATTCAACGCGTCATGAGCCGGGACAAGGTCGGCCGGGAACAGGCAATGGCGGTCATCGCCGCGCAAGCCACGCGCCAGCAGCGTTTAGCGCTGGCGCATGATGTGATTGACAATACCGCCGCCCCCGAGCGCCTTGCAGAACAGGTTAAAAGACTGCACAATTCCTATCTTTTATTAGCCACCGCTGGGACGACATCGGCTTGAATACACAAACGACCTACGAATTCCCTCTTAACGAACGAATTCGGGTGTTTATGCGCCTGGAGCAATTATTTCAACAGCTCAGCCATTTCATGGCCGGGGATTCGGTTTTCGATAAGCGCGCGGCTGTCGACACCTTGTTGGATGTCTTGGTCATATTCAGCCGCAGCGATTTAAAATCGGAACTGATCAAGGAGCTGGATAGGCATGCCAAGGTATTGGGGATGTTGAGCAGCAGCCAGGATGTCGATAAACAAAAATTACAGGCGATTCTGCTGGAGCTGAACCAAGCCAGCCGGAATTTATATAATGCCAGCGGCAAAGTCGGCGCCAGCGTGATGGAAAGCGGTTTGTTTCAGAGCATTTCGCAGCGCAGCACGATTCCCGGCGGCACCTGTTCGTTCGATTTGCCGGCGTTCCATTATTGGCTGGAACAAGACCGGGCCGTACAGCAAAAAGATTTTCAGCAATGGACGCAGCCGTTTGCGGATATCCGCATCGCTATCGATCTGATTTTGGGCTTTATCCGCCAAAGCAGCGTGCCGAAACAAGAAATTGCCCAGGCCGGCTTTTTTCAACTGGCCTTGGATAAAACCCATCCGGTGCAGTTGCTACGGGTAGGCGTGCCGGCGTCGGTGGCTTGTTTTGCCGAGATCAGCGGCGGTAAACACCGCTTCAGCATCCGTTTTATGATGCCGTCGAATGACGAAAACCGGCCGACCCAAACACAGGCGGATATTTCTTTTACCTTGTCCCGTTGCGCGGTGTAATGAGCAAACCGGCTACCGCCATCGTCGCCTGTCCGACCTGCAAAGCCCCCGTGCCCTGGGTGGCGGAGCAGCCGTTCAAGCCGTTTTGCAGCCAGCGCTGCAAATTGATCGATTTGGGCGATTGGGCCACCGAAGCGCATAAAATTCCCGGCCAGCCGATTTTGACGGACTTTGATGCCGATTTGCTCGGCGGCGACGAGTAGAGCCGAAAAACTAACTCAAAAAAGCGCTAATACCGGCAATACCCTGAGCGCCGGCATGCAGCACTCTGTCCATGTCATCCAGGTTCAGACCGCCCAAGGCGAATACAGGCAGATTGACTTGCGCTATCAGGCCCGCCATGGTTTCCCAGCCCAACGCCTGAGCGGCGGGATGCGTAGAAGTCGGTAAAACCGGTGCCAAGACCGCGAAATCCGCGCCGATATGTTCGGCATGCCGCAGTTCCGCCAAATTATGGCAAGAGGCCGCCACCCACGGATAGTTTGCCGGTCTGGATCGGCAGGCAAGCAAGGCCCGGCTGCTGAGATGCAGGCCGTCGGCGGCTTGATCGCTCAACGTGAGATCGGAGTTCAGCAATACCTGTATGCCGCGTGCCCTGCATTTTGCCAGGACGGCGGCATAAACGGCGGAGATTTCCGCCGCGGGCAACGTTTTAAGCCGCAATTGCAGCAAATCAACCCGGTTGCCGATGATGCGGTCGAGATTGGCCAACACTTGCTTCGTATTGCGGCCTTCCAGAATCGCATAGCGGTCGGGCAGGCGGGAGGCGGTAATAATCGGCGCATTGGCGGCCGGAAACGCGTAATCGCTTAACCGGTGCGGCGCAACCCAGCGCATGGCTTGGCCTTCGAGGGCCGTGGCGGCGCCGGCAAACTCGAACACCTGCCAGACATCCAGCAACACCTGTAAATCCGGATAGCGGTGATTGATTTTAATCAAGGGTTTGGCGGTGCGTACCGTTATGCCCACCTCTTCCCGTAATTCGCGCCGCAGGGCTTGAATGACGGTTTCGTCCGCTTCCAGTTTACCGCCCGGAAACTCCCATAGCCCGCCCTGGTGGGCATGTTTGGCGCGTTGGGTCAGCAGAATGTTGCCGTTGCCGTCGCGGATCACGCCGACGGCAACATGCACGGCCGAGTTTACGGTCATTTAGGTACGGTACTCGGCATTGATGCGCACATAATCGTAGGAAAAGTCGCAGGTTAAGACTTCTTCGCGGGCGGCACCGCGGCCCAAACGCACCGTAACGGTAATTTCGGCTTGGTTCATGACGCGCTGTCCGTCCTGCTCGGTATAAGCGGGCGAGCGGGCGCCGTTTTCGACGATGCATACGGTACCCAGATAAATTTCGATTTTATCCAATGCCATGTTTTCCACGCCGGCTCTGCCCACCGCCGCCAGGATGCGCCCCCAGTTCGGGTCGCTGGCGAAAAAGGCGGTTTTCACCAGCGGCGAATGAGCGATGGTTTTGGCCACCCGCACGGCTTCGTTGTTATCTAACGCTTGCTCCACCGCAATCCGGATCAACTTGGTGGCGCCTTCGCCGTCGCGAATGATCAGTTCGGCCAAGCGCTTACAAATGCGGGTGACCGCATCCGCAAAAACGGCGTATTCCGGAGTGTCCGCTGTAATTTCCGGCGCATCGCTACAGGCACTGGCCAATAACACGCAGGCGTCGTTCGTCGAGGTATCGCCGTCGACCGTAATGCGGTTGAAAGACAGTTCCGCGGCATTCGATAAACATTCTTGCAGCAGGGTTTGCTCGATATTTGCATCTGTAGCAATAAAGCCCAGCATCGTAGCCATGTTGGGCTGAATCATGCCGGCGCCCTTGGATATGCCGGTGATGGTGACGGGCCGGCCGGCGATCTCGACGACCGTCGATGCGCCTTTGGCGAAGGTGTCGGTGGTCATGATGGCGCGGGCGGCCTTGTCCCAATGATCGGCGTGCAAATTCGCCACGGCGGCCGGCA
>NZ_JANIBK010000008.1 GCF_024505165.1 Methylomonas rivi | reverse complement strand
GCTTATTAAAGAGATTACAGAAGGGCAAGATTTTTATAAATTACGTTCTTTGACGAGAAGTTATATAACAACACTTCTGAATTATGGTTACTCGCCACGATATATAAAAGAGAAGTCCACAGAATTTTTCTTTTATTCATCCAGCAGAATTTCTGGCAATAATGCAATTTTTGATTATATTGAAATATTTTCTGGAGAAGAGACGTCATATGCGGTAATTTATCGAGCTCCGAATTATTTGCATGAGTTCATTGATTCAGGGAAAAATCTTGGAATTGATATGGCGATAACGATTCCGGAATATGCGGATCAGATAAAAAAATTCGATTTTGAATTGCACGGCGATAAAACATATTTGTTTTTCAAAAACATAAAAGCAAAAGACCAATATTCGTCCAAAATGGTGACCGATGGAATTGTAGAGCTTTTGCAAACTTTGGTTGGATTGTTTCACCATAAACAATCGCCTGATCCAATTGTAGAATGTTTAGTAATAAATATTGAATCCAAAAAATGTGTAAAAGTAAAGAAGTCGATCAATCCAATGCACAAGTGCCATGACTCAAAAACAGGCGTTGCATCTAAAAAATTGACAGAATTTATGGCTGAATTTTCAATGAGAAGAGACTCATTTAGGAAATTTAATCGAAGCGCGGAGCTACATGCTTTAGCGCTAAGCAGCGAGTCATTAGAAAATCAAATGATCAATCTTTGGATAGCACTAGAATCGTTGATTCCAAGCAAATCTGATGACAATGAAATCTCCCAAATTGAACATATCGTTTCATCTGTACTTCCATTTTTAAATTTGATCTACATTAGGAAAATAGTCACTCGGTTCTCAAAGGATTTATGGAAATGGGATAGTAAATTAATAAAAACAATTATCAGGAATGTCGAGGCAGATGGTTATTTGAAAAAAATAGTGCACCTCATGTCTTTAGATGAATATCAAGACCTACGAGATAAATTAGAGTTGTCATTCAAGGATTTTTATCTTCTTAAGGATAGATATAGCTATATTAGATTTATTCTTTCTGATCCAAAAAATATTATAAAATCTCTCGATGATCATGAGCGACGAGTTGCTTGGCAGATAAGAAGAATATATAGAGCGAGAAACCTGATAGTTCATGATGGTAACACTCCATCTTATACGGATGTGTTAATCGAAAACACACATGATTACCTGGACAGTATTGTGAATAGCTTAATGTTTTTAGCATCCTCTAAAAACAGATTAAACTCTATTGATCAAGGCTTTAAGATGGTTCAACTAAATTACACATCTTATTATAAATCCATGAACAAAAAAGATTTGAAGTTTAGTAAGGAAAATATTGATAGGCTTTTGTTTAAGTATGCTCTAAACGCTTAGCCCGAATAGTTCCGATTAGCAAAGCATAATCGGACGAATGCTGTGTTTTACGAAATGAACTTCGTCAAATTTTGAAGAATATTAAATTAATTTAAGGTTTGTTATTAAAATGGATTCATTATGCGCGACATGGATGTAGAGTTTTTCGATCCGCGAAATCAATTTGTTATCAAGGCCATTGCTATGAAAAATGTTGGACGTGATGCGTCCGATCACACTTCGCTAATCGGACCGATCCCGAGTTTATAAACTTCGATTTTGGGATGGTTTTCTCCCCTGATGCCGCGCCGAGCACCGGAGGGTTTGGGCGGATTTGCCCGACAGGGGCGATGCATGAATGCATCGCGTTTTTCGCAGGGGCTAGGATGCCCCTTCGGAAAACCCCGTCCAAACCCTTCGGAGCGCAGGATCAAAGCGGCATGGGGTGTCGTTTCTTTTGGGTACTTTTCTTTGGACAAGCAAAGAAAAGTACCTCGGCTTTCGGGCCGAGACCCGACTTAAAAACGCCGTCGCGATAGCGACACATTATGTTGATACGCCGGAAATAAGCGCCGGCTAAGAGTGGTAAGACCTTGTCTTTCAATCCAGCCGCCACGAGTTTACGGGCGCCTTTTTGCGCTTGTTTGCCGTAGAGGATTTCCCAGCTCACCAATCGAGTTACTTGCTACATTCGTCCGCACTTGCCGCCATGCCTACCAATTAAAAAATGCCTTTCATATTGAGTTTCCGCAATTCCTTGGGATGATCGAATCGATAACGGTACAAGTCGGCTTGCCGATTCGAGTTCCGGTTTCTAAAAATCGGTTCCGCCTCTACCCGGCCAGCTCCCGCGCGGTATCTCTCGCTTGCCGGGACGATGCCGCGCCGTCATGAACTTTAGCTCTTGTTTAAAACGCTGTCTGGTTTCAGAATCAGCACTTCTTTTTCGATCTGAACCTGTTCCACCATGGCAAACACATTATTGGTTGTTGACGATCTTTCCGACTGGAATCCGTATTATCCCAGCGAACAGGTGATCAGCTTCGAACATTATCTGGCGTCCGAGCACACCTACCCCGAGCAACGGGTGCGGGTCATCAATCTTTGCAGCAGTTACGCCTATCTGTCCGACGGCTATTACTGCTCCCTGCTGGCCGAAGCCCGCAACCACCACGTCATCCCCTCGGTCAAGGTCATCAACGATCTGGGTAAAAACGCCTTGTACCGCTTGCAACTGGAAGACTTTACCCAACCGCTGGCACGAGCTTTTAAAAAGCAAACCCGGCAGAGCGAATTCAAGCTGTACAGTTATTTCGGCAATACGCCGGAAACCGATTTTCAGGATTTGGCCCGGCGCTTGTTCGAACGCTTCCCCTGCCCGGTGCTGGAAATTACCCTGCACTTTAATCAGCAATGGGAAATTACCGATCTGAACGCCGTATCGCCGCGCAGCCTGGACGACGCCATGCAAACTCTGTTCGCCGAAGCGCTGGATAAATTCAGCAAGAAAGTCTGGCGCAAGGGCCGCACCCGCAAGGCGGCGCGTTACGATCTGGCGGTATTGATCAATCCCCTGGAGAAACTGCCGCCCAGCAACCGCGGCGCGCTGAAAAAATTTATCGACGTCGGCCGGCAAATGGGTATAGACGTGGAATTGATCACCCAAAAACATTATGGCCGCATCCCCGAATTCGACGGTTTATTTATCCGCGAAACCACGGCCATCGACCACCACACCTACCGTTTCGCCAAAAAAGCCGAAGCCGAAGGTTTGATGGTGATAGACGACCCCACCTCGATTTTGCGCTGCGCCAACAAAGTCTATCTCGCCGACCTGTTTCGCACCCATAAAGTCCCGACGCCAAAGACCTGGATCCTGCACAAGGGTAATCTGGAACATCTGGATAAACTGGAAGCGACCGCCGGTTATCCGGTGGTGATCAAAATCCCCGACGGCTCGTTTTCGCGCGGCATCGTCAAGGTCAACAACCGCCAGGAACTGGATATTAAAGTGGCGGAACTGTTCGAGCAATCGGCGTTGTTGCTGGCGCAGGAATTTCTCTATACCGATTTCGACTGGCGTATCGGCATTTTCAACAACAAGGCCTTGTATGCCTGCCGCTACTTCATGGTGAAAAACCACTGGCAAATCTACCGCCACGGCGCCAGCCGTACCGACAGCGGCAGTTTCGCCACCCTGCCGACCTTCGAAGTGCCGAAAGCCGTGCTGGACGCGGCGCTAAAAGCCACCCAGCCGATAGGCAACGGCTTGTACGGCGTCGATGTCAAGGAAATCGCCGGCAAGGGTTATGTGATCGAAGTCAACGACAACCCCAGCATCGACAGTGGTGTAGAAGATAAATACCTGGGCGACGAACTGTACCGGGTGATCATGAGCGAATTTCTGCGGCGAATGGACAACCGCAGCAAAGGCCTGGACTGAAGCGCTTTAGCGCCGCGACAGGCTCAACACGCCAACCATTACCAAACCGGCGCCGGCCATTTGTTGCACAGTCAAGGATTCATCCAATATCGCGGCGGCCATAAATAAGGTCGCCACCGGCCCGATTGAGCCGATCAATGCGGCGCGGCCGGAACCGATCAGCCGAATGCTGGCCGACAGCATGAACACCGGCAACACCGTGGAGACGATAGCCATGACCGCGCTCAATTGATACACCCGCGCCGGCAAATCCAGCAAGCTCCGCGGCGAATGCGTCAATACAAACTGCAACACGGTGGCCGCGCAGGCCACCAGCATGGCGAAGGCGGTAAAGCGCGACACGCCGATGCGCGCCACCGCTTCGCCGGTGCCGATCAGGTAGGCTGAATACGTCAACGTACTGGCGAACACGAAGGCCGCGCCCTTGAATACATGCGGCGACTGAACTTGCAGCTCGTCCAAAAACACCACGCCGATGCCGGCATAACTCAACAGCAGCGCCATCACTTCCTTGCGGCCGAAGCGTTTACCCAACAGCAGCGCCGACAGCAACACCACCATGGTCGGGTACAGAAACAGAATCAGGCGTTCCAGGCCGGCGGATATGTAGGCCAGACCGATAAAATCGAACAAGCTGGACAGATAGTAACCCAACAAACCCAGGATCAAAATCGACAGCCAGTCCCTGCCGCGCAACGGCGACGCGCTGCCGCGACCGATATGCCGCAACGCCACCAGCAAGAAAAACGGGGTGGAAAACAGCATGCGCAGGGCCAGCAGCGTTACCGCATCGACCGAGTCGACATATGCCAGTTTGACCAAAATCGCCTTGCCGGAAAAACCGATGGCGGCCAGCGCGGCCAAAGCGAAGCCGAATAAAAGCTTACGGTCGGATAACGTGGGTGGTGTGATTGTCGCCATTATGGCCTCCAGGATGGTTGCGGGCCGTGGGCGAAAAGCGAAGCAAACGCGGTAGAGCCCGCGGTTGCTTTAAAATCGATTAATTAAACGACAGCACCACGGCAAAAGGGGGTAATCCCTAGCCATGTTTGCTTGTTTGAAATACGTGTATAAATGTGCATGGGCGCAGACTATAGAGTCCGGTGCGGACGCTGTCAATCGGACATATTTTGAACCGGTAAAACATTCCCCAGGCAGCATTGATACAATAGCGCATCCGTTTTCAAACCATATTCAATCAGGGAGTATTTCATGATCCGTTTTCCAGCCGAATGGGAACCGCAAGCCGCCGTGATCATTGCGTGGCCGCATGCCGACGGCGACTTCGCCAACCTGTCCGCCGTCGAGGATTCCTATCATTTCATCGCCACTACCGTCAGCCGCTTCCAGCCGCTGATCGTCATTTGCAAAAACGGCGAACATGAAGTGCATATTCAAAGCCTGTTGAAAAGCACCGGCAATATTCACTTTATTCAAGCCGATTACAACGATATCTGGGTACGGGATACGGTATTTTTGAGCCTGGAATGGCAACACCCGAAAGCCAAGCTGCAATTGGCCAACTTCCGCTTTAACGGCTGGGGTAACAAATATCCGCACGCTGCAGACGACGCCTTGAATCTGGCGCTATTTTCGCATCCGATTTTTAAGGGCCACCCCACCGCCACGGTCGATTTGGTGTTGGAAGGCGGCAGCGTGGAATCCGACGGCCAAGGCACGCTGATGACCACCAAGAATTGCCTGTTCAACCCCAACCGTAACCCGGATTTGTCGCCAGCCGCCATCGCCAGCCAGGTAAAAAACTATTTGGGCGCCGAACGCATACTGTGGGTGGAACAGGATAATTTGGCCGGCGACGACACCGATGCTCATATCGACACGCTGGCCCGTTTTTGCGACGCCGAAACCATCGCCTACAGCAGTTGCGACGATGCCGAAGACGCGCATTACGCCAGCCTTAAAAACATGGAAGCGCAGTTGAAGACCTTTAAAACCGCGGCCGGAGAGCCTTATAAGCTGGTCGCCCTGCCGCTGCCCAAGCCGATCAGCGACGAAAACGGCCAACGCCTGCCGGCCAATTATGCCAATTTCCTGATTATCAACGGCGCGGTGTTGGTGCCGGTTTATGACGACGCCAACGATAAACTGGCGTTGGAACGCTTGGCCGCCAGCTTTCCGGATCGTGAAATCATCGCTGTGCCCTGCCGGCCCTTGGTACATCAATACGGCAGCCTGCATTGCGCCAGCATGCAAATTCCGGCCTTTGTAAGCTTGAATTTCGAACCCTGATCCAATTTGCCGCCAGGGTATGCACTGCGTACCCTAGCCTTTTTCATAATGCACTCGATTACCCTATGAAAAAACCCATCATCGCCTGCGCCGTACAACAACCCTGCAATCGCGGCAGAGACGCCAATCTCGCCTACTCGATCAGCCAGATCGAGGCCGCCGCCAAACAAAATGCCGATCTGGTGGTGCTGCCGGAACTGCACCTGGACCATTATTTTTGCCAAAGCGAAGATACCGATTGCTTCGACATGGCTCAGGCCATCCCCGGCCCGACCTGCGAAACCCTGAGCCAAGCGGCGGCCGACAACCGCGTGGTCATCGTCTCGACGATATTCGAAAAACGCGCGCCCGGCCTGTACCACAACACGGCGGTGGTGTTCGACAAGGACGGCGGCATCGCCGGCAGGTTCCGAAAAATGCACATCCCGGACGACCCGGGGTTTTACGAGAAGTTTTATTTCACCCCCGGCGATCTGGGTTTCAAACCGATTGACACTTCAATAGGCAAATTGGGTGTGTTGATTTGCTGGGATCAATGGTATCCGGAAGCGGCACGGCTGATGGCCTTGGCTGGCGCGGACGTGTTGATTTATCCCACCGCCATAGGCTGGAATCCGGACGACGACGCGGCCGAAAAACTGCGCCAGCTGGAGGCCTGGATTACCGTACAACGCGGCCACGCCGTCGCCAATGGTTTACCCTTGATCGCCTGCAACCGGATCGGTTATGAAGCCGCGCCGGGCCAAGCCAGCGGCATCCAGTTCTGGGGCAACAGCTTCATTGCCGGCCCGCAAGGCGAATATCTCGGCAATGCCGACGACCGGCAAGACACGCTGCTGACGGCCACGCTCGATCCTAAACGTAGCGAAGACGTGCGGCGGATCTGGCCGTTTTTGCGCGACAGGCGCATCGATGCCTACGGCGAGCTGGTGAAGCGTTATATAGACTGATGTCGAGTTTATTGGCCATGGCCGAATCAGCATGATCGAATTAGTGTGGATAGGCAGCGCCTATCTGATGGGACTGATAGCCAGCCGCTTGCTGTTTCCGCCGCTGGTAGGTTATCTCATTGCCGGTTACGCTCTACATGCCTCGGGTTTCACGACCTTCACGGCCATACCGCATATCGCCGATATCGGTATCGAATTGTTGTTGTTCACGGTGGGACTCAAAATCAAACCGCGCTCGTTAATTCGAAGCGAGGTTTTAAGTGTCGGCGGCTGGCATTTACTGATAGTCACAGCCGTTTCCGCGTTGATGTTTTTCTGGCTGGGCAAGCAAATTACCGGCGGCTTGGTGCTGGGCGTCAGTCTGGCATTCTCCAGTACCGTGCTGGCCATCAAGGTGCTGGAAGACAACGGCGAACTGTCTTCGTTTCACGGCCGGGACGTGCTGAGTATCCTGATCCTGCAAGACATGATCGCCATCGCCTTGCTGGCCTTTACCGACGACCATCAACCCACGCCGTGGGCGCTGGAGCTGCTGTTAATCCCGTTTCTGCGTCCGGTCGCCTATCGCCTGCTGGAAGCCAGCCGTAACGCGGAATTGCGCCTGCTGCTGGGCGTGACCATGGCCTTGGCCGGCGGCGTGTTCGCGGAACATCTGGACATTTCCGCCGACATCGGGGCTTTGTTAACCGGCATCATGCTGGGCGGACACAGCAAAACCGAAGACATCGCCCATAAGCTCTGGGGTTTGAAAGAGCTGTTTCTGGTAGCGTTTTTCCTGCAGATAGGCCTGAACAATTTACCCACCCAACAACAGGCCTTGACGGCTTTGGCCTTGTTGGCCTGGTTACCGCTGCAGGGCGGATTGTTTTTTTTCCTGTTCATCGTCGCCGGACTGCGGGCCCGTACCGCGTTTGTGTCGTCGCTGGCGTTGACCACCTACAGCGAGTTTGCCTTGATCACCACCGAGTCGGTGGTGAACTCCAGTCTGCTGGGGCCGGAGTGGCAACCCATCATCAGCTTGGCGGTGGCCGGCTCCCTGGCCATTGCCGCGCCGTTGAACCGCTATTCGCATATCCTGTTTGCCTGGCTGGAGCCGGTGTTGACGCGTTTCGAACGCAAAAAACGCCAACCTCATCTTGATCGCATTCCGGAATCGCTGGGTGCGGCGGAATGGCTGGTAGTAGGCATGGGCCGCACCGGCGTTTCGGCTTACGCCGCCTTGCACGCCCAAGAAAAACGCGTAGTCGGCCTGGATGCCGACCCCACGGTGGTTGAAATTCACTTGGCGCAAAACCGCCGGGTGATTTATGGCGATTCCGAGGATACCGAGCTATGGAGCGGCTTGCCACTGGATAAAGTCAAGGGCGTGATTCTGACCCTGCCGCAATTTTCCTTGCGGTGTTCGGCGGTCACCCAGCTCAGACAGCGCGGTTTTCGAGGTAAAATCGGCACTATCGGCTATTACGACGACGAACAGGAGGAGCTGATGCGGCTAGGGGCCGACTTTGTGATCCATCCCTTGATCGAGGCGGGCAATCAGATGGCCAGACAGATGCTGAAAATCAAAAATCCCGATGCGTAGCACAGCCGCTCGCCGAGCTAAATCCGCTCAATTAGCCCGCCGGTTTTTCGCTGCCGCCCTTTAACGACAAGCCTATGTTTCGTAACAATCGATTGATCAGATTGATTATCGGCAGCTGCCTGGATCTGGCGCCAATCCTAGGCGTGGTAATGGTATTTCAGCTTGCCGTGATTCGCCAGCCCATCCCGAATATCGGCGAATTGATCATGGGTTCTTTGCTGGTGGTATTGGGTCTGACTTTTTTCATGCTGGGCCTGGAACAGAGTCTGTTCCCCGTCGGCGAATCCATGGCCAATGCCTTTGCCCGTAAAGGGAGCGTATTCTGGCTGCTGCTGTTTGCCTTTTGCCTGGGGTTCGGCACTACCATTGCGGAACCCGCCCTGATTGCCGTCACGGCCAAAGCCGCCGATATTGCCGGCGGCGCCCACCTGATAGCCGATAACGAGGCCGCCAAAACCGCTTATGCGCTTGGCCTGCGTCTGACGGTTGCGACTTCGGTCGGCGTTGCCATCGTGATCGGCGTATTGCGCATTCTGATGGGATGGCCGTTGCATTATTTCATTATCGCCGGCTACATTGCGGTCACGGCCATGACACCGTTCGCGCCGGCCGAAATCATCGGGATTGCCTACGATTCGGGGGGCGTCACCACCTCCACCATCACCGTGCCGCTGGTCACGGCGCTGGGTATCGGTCTGGCTAATTCCATCAAGGGCCGCAATCCGATCACGGACGGCTTCGGGCTGATTGCCTTCGCCTCCTTGACACCGATCATTTTCGTCATGGCTTTCGGCATGATGACATGATCGGCTGGCTGCACCAGTTTTTAGAGGCCTTATTGGAAACCGGTCGCGACGTGCTGCCGATTGCGGCCATCATCATCGGCTTCCAGTTGCTAGTGATACGTAAACCGCTGGTGCATCCGGGCAAAACCCTATTGGGATTCATCAATGTATTGATCGGTATTACTTTTTTTCTGGACGGGTTAAAAATGGCGCTATTTCCGCTTGGCGAATTGATGGCCCAACAAATGACCTCGCCGGCGTTTCTGAATATTCCCGGTAGCACAGCGGCTATCGATTGGCGCAATTACAGCTGGGTTTACCTATTCGGTGCCTGCATCGGCTTCGCCACTACCCTGGCGGAACCTTCATTACTGGCGGTGGCGATCAAAGCCGAGGAAATCTCCGGTAAGGCTATCAGTGCCTGGGGCATCCGTTTGGCCGTATCGCTCGGCGTGGCTTTTGGCATTGCTTTAGGCACCTTCCGTATCGTCACCGGCACCGAGCTGTATTATTACATCGTGGTCGGCTACATCGTGGTGGTGGTTCAAACCCTGTTCGCGCCCAAACTAATAATCGGCTTGGCTTACGATTCGGGCGGCGTCACCACCTCGACCGTCACGGTGCCGCTGGTGACGGCACTGGGCTTGGGCCTTGCATCCACCGTTCCGGGCCGTAATCCCTTGCTGGATGGCTTCGGCTTGGTGGCCTTCGCTAGCTTGTTTCCGATTATTACGGTTCTAGGCTATGCTCAACTCGCCGAATGGCGCGGCAGAAAACGCAATTCAAACCACACGTGAGGATTACCATGCGCTTCAAATTGATCATAGCATTTGTCGACGACACCAAAACCGAGTTGGTGCTGGATACCGCCCGTAAAAGCGGCGCCAAGGGCGCCACGGTGATTACCCAGGCTCGCGGCGAAGGCATCAAGCAATCCAAGACATTCTTCGGCCTGACGCTGGATGTGCAGCGCGATGTTTTATTATTTTTGGTGGAAGAGCATTTGAGCCGCTATATATTGGAAAAAATCGCCAAGGCCGGCGAATTCGATACCCAACCGGGTTCGGGTATCGCCTTTAAGATCGATGTGGAAGACGCCATAGGCGTGATGCATCAAGTCGAACAACTTACTCAAGAACTGGAAGATGAAATATGATCGATACCGCCAAAACCATACGCGTCAGAGATATCATGAGAACCGATTTCGCCCGCATTCATGGCTCCGAAACGGTTAAAGACGCGCTGATCAAAATGAAATCCCATAAAACCTCGGTGTTGGTGGTGGAAAAACGCCATGAATTCGACGATTACGGCCTGATAACCAGCGGCGACATTGCCCGCCACGTGTTGGCGAAAGACAGAGCGCCGGACCGGGTCAATGTCTATGAAATCATGACCTGCCCGGTAATCCAGGTAAATCCCGACATGGATATTCGGCATTGTTCCCGCTTGTTTTCAAACTATAACCTAGTCCGCGCTCCCGTCGTCGAAAACGGCACCGTAATCGGCATGGTCAGCCCCAACGCATTGGTGCTGGATGGCATGTATAAGAACCTGTAACAAAATGGCGGGCGGCTCGCCGGCGGCAAATCCGCGTATTCCGATCAAAAACAGCCGCCAATGCCGATATGGTTGCGCCAGTATGGAAACAAGACTAGGTCATAAGGATGGTTCTTGCCTATAAGGTTTTTCGTAGTGATTTCAGGCACGCATTACTACCGTTTCCACCTAATCATTGAAAAAATAGCGGTCGCAATAATTTCATTTGCGCGTTCGGTCGTATGGGCGAAATCCAGAAATACCTCGCCTTGCCTGTTGTCAAGAATATGCCGTAAATCTATTGACACAACCCCTTTAGAATTCAATAAGTTGCTCTGATCAACAAACGCGTCAATGCTAAGCGTATATACAAACTCCATTCCAGGGGGGGTTAATAAGAAATTGTCGATAAGAAATTGTTCGTGTTTAGTGCGAGCACTAAGCGAAAATATGGATGGCTGAAGAAAATGATAAAAATCAGCGCCCGATGTTTTGCTATATTGATGTGCCTGCAGAATGTTTTTAGCAAAATTACTACTTGCCTTAATTGCTCTTGCCTTTATCTCATCGGCGTTACGAACATTTGATGGAGGCGATTTTAACTTAATATATTTTAGTAACTTTGAAAAGTTATATAATTTTATGCCCTCCAAGGCCGGCAGCACTATTGACTCAACAATATCATTTTCTCCCGAGTTAGACGGAGAGTTTCTGTTGAGCCCACGTTCGTAACCTCTGTATACGTTATTGATAATATCGCAGCCGCCATCGAAAAATATTACGATATCCCCTTCTTTTAAGCTTGTCTCTTGCAATAAATAAAGCTGCTGCTCGACATTCATCGACGCCAAACCGTAATTAACGACTTTATATTCAGCTGATATTTCGTTGATTTTGCGCTGCACTTGACTCGGAATAGTATATTCATCCGGGACCTCCTGTGAATATATTGTCGATGCACCATAAATGTACACGGTATTTATCGCACCCTCCGGGACAAATGCAGTGCGCCGATGACCGTCAATCACATTGATGTACTTGCCTTCAAAATTTATTAATCTACGGACCTTATCATCGAGCTTGGATCTTTCTCCTTTAGCGGATTCACGAATAAAGTCGGCGTTAAAATAGGGAGAATTGGCATATGCGGGCGGTTTTTTTTCCCGAAAAACCCACCGAGACTCATACATCGGTAGTTTTTTGATGATGAGAAAGCTACAAACCTCTACCATAACGATTGCAACTACAAGAGTTACAATGACAATTATTAAATTGCTTATTCTGTTGAAGCTCACTATCACTAATCCTCTCTTGCAAAGTGTAATTTTGTTTTTCGCGGAAACTTCGCTCAAATCATTTCGCCATGCACTCGAACCACTCCATCAAATATATTGTTTGGATCGGCCTGTCGATAAACTTTTGCCCTCCTTTTTAACAATGTACTGCGCAATTCGTCAGAAATCGAAATAAATAAAAGTCGCTGTATTTCCCTGGCTTATAGTAATCGCCATAAGCCAACAAAACGCTAGCGTGGTCCATAGAAGTTCCGGTCGCAAATAATGAGCCGCAAATTTAACCCTCCTAATGTCGTCAAACCGATGTAGCGCAAAGAATACTAAGATCAACAACAGCGTGAAAATATGATTGTCGACGAATGAAGTCATCCCACTCCAACTACCGATAAAGGGTGCGGTCCAAATGTCTAGCGCTTTTGCAATAGTCGGGCTACGAAAGAAAACGGCTGCAAAAGCGAAAAAATGAAATGTCAACAAAACCCCTATCCAATCGGGTATTTTACCGGATGGCAATTTGCGTATAACGGGCCGCAACAGATAATTAACCGATATGCCGATGCCGTGCAGCAAGCCCCAGATCAAAAAAGTCCAATTTGCACCATGCCATAAACCGCTTAACAACATAGTAACCAGCACATTGCGGACGGCCTTGAGCCGTCCGTGCCGGTAGCCGCCGAGAGGCAGGAAAAGATAGTCGCGAAACCAGAATGAAAGCGTAATATGCCATCGACTCCATAAGTCGCTGAGCGAACGCGCGGCGTATGGGCGGCGGAAATTATTAGGCAGATGAATTCCTAGCGCGAGCGCAAGTCCAATCGCCATGTCGGTATATCCGCTGAAGTCGCAATATATTTGGACCGAGAAACCGTAAATCGCCAGCAGCCCATCCAACGCTCCCGGCATTCCATTCTGTTTATAAACATCATCGACCGCAAAACCTACCTGATCAGCAAAAACCAGTTTTTTTACCAAACCGAGCGAAAAAATAGCAAGCGGTACGGCAAAGCGGCGTAGTGTCGCAATGCGCTGCCGTTCGAGTTGCGGCAACAGTTCATCGGGGCGCAGGATAGGCCCGGCAATCAGGTGCGGAAAGAACAAGACGTAGGCGAGTACCGTTGATGCGGAGAATGTCGCCGGAAACCTTCCCTTGTAGATATCGATGACATAGGCCATGAGGGTAAAAGTGACGAAAGACAGGCCTAGCGGTAACGGCAGATCGAGCAAATTGTCTTGCCTACCGATGAACGGGCCGATCAACTCCCGAAAGAAAAAATCCGTGTATTTGTAGCAAACGAGCGGTGAAAACAGACTGATGACAGTCGCAACCGCCCGGCGTTTGCGTGCGGCAGGACTGATTGCGCCATTCATCCACATTACGCCAAGATAGGCTATCGCCGTCAATAAGTAAGGCAGCCATATGTATTCGATTCGCCACCATGCGTAAAAGATCGTGCTACCAAGAATAACCAGGTAAATTCTAAATTGCTTGGGAATGACGAAGTGGAGCAGGAAGTAAACGGAAAAAAATACAAAAAATATCGGCGAACTAAATAGCATTCCCTTTCCTGTTTACTTGTTGATCGAGGCGTCGCCTGATTGGGAAAGCATTGGCAGGATTGCCTCGGCCATCAGCTGGTGGCCTAGTGCATTGGGGTGCGGATCGGTCGGCATCGCCCAGATGTCTTTCGGAGGCACACCTTTCATTGTGGACAGTTGGTCGCAATAAGTGTATCCATACTCGGCCGATACTTGCTTCATGATGTCATGGACAAACCCGAATTTGTAGTCAACTAAGTTGTATGAGATGGGCGTCATGGCCAGATATATACGAATATTGTTCGCTTTGGCATACTCCGAAAGTTGCTTGAGCTTTTCTTTCATTTTGAGCATGCCGGGCGCCTCTGGCTGATAGACATCGCGATAGTACTGTACCATCGATTGCTCTCCCGTCTTATCGAATAGCCGGTGATAAACTCCCCATAAAATCACCGCCAGTTGACTGTGCCGCAACAGAAAATTACCGCCGCCAGCCGGCAGATCTTCGGCGTCGCGCAGGCAGTAATGCACGACTATATCGGTTGGACGCAGGTCGGTAAGTTCATCAAAGAAACGGGATACGTAGCGCTCCGTGTTGTAATTGCCGACTCCGGCGTTTAACACCTGCACGGGTTGCTTGTCGATAGCGCTTAACGCCGTCTCGAGTTTCGCCTCGACAGTGTCTTGCTCGGGAACCCCCCAGCCAAATGTGATGGAGGCGCCGAGAAAGAGGATTCGGCGTCCGCCGGGCGGCAATTGGGAAAGCGGGCCACCGCGCAAACCATGCTCGTTAAGGCGAATTTCGACATTTTGCAATATCGCCGATTTCGACTTAACGTGATCGAAATCAAGCATAGGCTCGGAACGACGGATTTTTAGCTCTTTGCCGTAGCGCCACATCTCGATATCGTAGTTGATCATGGAGCGGTTCTTTATGCGCAGGAGCCCTTCAGCGAGGCCAAGCGCGATTGCCAGAGAAAGACAGACTAAAATGATCGAGTGAAATTTTTTATTGGTTTGCTGCATAACAACCTTCGTGAGAATTGCAATTTTAAATCCGGGCATCCTAACTTCAAAAACCTTCGCTGTGCTTGGCGCCCAGCATGCAGCTGTTTACAGGGATGCACAGCTACCATGTGCGGCCGAAGCTTGTATTTGATGCATTCATTATCGAGAGGATTTATTAATACAAAAAACTTGTTGCTATTCCAGCAATTTGCCAGTCTCTTTTAAATTGACCGCTGTGTAGCGGCGCAATCAATCCGGCTCAAAGGTAGCGCTGTAATTTATTTTCAGACGGGTATCCTGTTTTTCTTTGTAAAGGATATAGTTCTCAATAACCAGCAATTCGATCTCCGATCCCATAAAACAACGAAAAGCATCCTCGGGGCTGCAAACAATAGGTTCGCCGCGAACGTTGAAGCTGGTGTTAACGAGAACAGGGCAGCCGGTGCGGGCTTTGAACGCGGATAGGAGTTCATGAAACCTCGGATTGGTCTCGCGATCTACGGATTGTATTCTTGCGGAGTAATCAACGTGGGTCACTGCGGGTATTTCGGAGCGCGGCACATTAAGCTTATCGATTCCAAATAGCGCCAACTCCCGTTCCGTCATTTTTCTGCGCTTATTTTCGACTACATTTGCAACGAAAAGCATATATGGGCTGTCGCAATCGAGCTCAAACCAGTCCGCCATATCCTCTCGCAACACTGCCGGTGCAAAAGGACGGAAACTCTCGCGATACTTGACTTTGAGATTTAAAGTTTTCTGCATCGCCGGATTTCGGGGATCTCCAAGTATAGAACGCGCTCCGAGAGCACGAGGGCCAAACTCCATACGCCCCTGAAACCATCCCACGGCTTTTCCCACTGCCAAAGCGTCTACGGTGGCCGCAATCAAATCGGAGTCATTTAACTTTTCGAAGCTTGCGCCAGCGCTGAAGAGTTGCTGTTCAATCTCGCCATTGCTGTAACTCGGCCCAAGATAGCCGCCGGACATCGCATCTTTTCCATTTGTCCGGCGCGGTTTGTCGAGATGTGTGTAATAAGCTGCCAAAGCCGCGCCAACAGCTCCTCCGGCGTCGCCCGCAGCCGGTTGAATCCAAATTTTCTCAAATTTGCCATCGCGCAAAATTCTGCCGTTAGCCACGCAATTAAGTGCCACGCCGCCGGCAAGGCAAAGATTTTTGCTGCCGGTTTCACTGGAAAGAGCGCGCGTCAGCCGAAGCACGATTTCTTCCGTAACCCATTGAATAGATGCGGCAATGTCCATGTGCTTTTGCGTCAACGTCTGATCCGGTTTTCGGGGCGGATCGCCAAAAATCTTATAGAATTTCTTGTTGACCATCTTGAGGCCGGTGCAATAATCAAAATATTGCATATCCAGCCGAAAACTACCGTCAGCCTTTAGATCAATGAGTTTGTCCAGAATAACGTCGGCATATTTTGCTTCTCCGTAAGGCGCCAACCCCATTACCTTGTATTCGCCCGAATTGACTTTAAAACCAAGATAATAGGTAAACGCCGAATATAAAAGACCAATCGAATGTGGGAAATGTATCTCTTTCGTCGTCTCCAAACGATTCCCGCATCCGATTGCTACTGAAGTCGTTGTCCATTCACCAACGCCATCCATTGTTAGTACAACCGCTTCCTCGAATGGTGAAGCAAAAAATGCGGAGGCAGCGTGACTTTGATGATGTTCAGCGAATAGCAAACGGTGTTCTATATCCGGGCCTGCACCCAGCTTTTTCAACTCATCCCGCAGTAAAGCTTTTTGAAAAAGTTTTTCTTTCAGCCAAATCGGCATTGCCATTAAAAACGATTTAAACCCACGAGGTGCAAATGCAATATATGTCTCAAGAAGTCGTTCAAATTTTAAAAAAGGCTTATCGTAAAATACAACATAGTCAATTTGATCAAGTTTCTTACCACCTGCGATGAGGCAATAATCAATTGCGTTTCGAGGAAATCCCGCATCATGTTTTTTGCGCGTAAATCGATCTTCTTGGGCGGCGGCGATTATCTGACCATCAATAATCAGACAAGCCGCGCTATCGTGATAAAATGCGGAGATACCTAATATGTGCACGAGTTTTTCGGTAAATTTTAAAATATTGCGTATATAAATGGCGCTACTGCGGACCCCTGGCTTAAAACGACCAGGCCACCTACCAAAGCCAAAACAAATATGATCGGTAAAAGCCAATATTTCTTTCGAATGGACAGGAAAACAAAAAGTTCTCGCACAATATCTAACATAATTGACTCCTCTTTAAAATTGATTTTTCATGTTTTCCCTTTTAATTTCTGCATGGGTACGAATTTGCCAATATGTTGGCCATTTTCGATCAAATTTTAGCTTAAGCAAATCCTTTTTAAGGAGACGCATAAATAAGCCGATCGGAAAAATAGTCAATAAGAATACAATTCCCATTAGAATGGGATTAATTAAATAAGATAAAATTAAACCAAGATGATACCAAAGATTGTTAAGTGGACGTAGTGGTGCCACCCAAAAATACGCAAGGATAATAAAAACTGCAGAAAAGAATAACCATGTCATCCACCAATAATCATGCAAGTCATGGACTTTATATAGCCTCAAAAAACCTATAATGAAAAATACAGCGGCAAAAGTTATTCCAAACCCCCGTTCACTTGGTTTTTCTACATTCTGTTCTTGGCGAGTTTTCAAGTAAGTAGCCTGATCGTTTATAAATGGATTTTTTCATAGATTTTGGCGAATATTGGTTATTGGTCGATACGGTGCTTAACCATCGGCAAAAAGTGGCCAACGACACTGACTAACAACGCTATCCCATTGATCGATGCACCTCCCCGAATGGCGCGAATAGATTGTTAATCAATGCTTCAACTCCGCCCTATTTCAGGGAATATCAGCCTCCGCCGCGACAATCGAAGCGATGATCGTCAAACTTTTCCCTGTTTATTATTTAGTTAACCAAATGGGCAACACATAAAAAGCACGCCAGAAACAAGAAAGTTGAATACGACTTTTAAGTCATAGGCGAACTCAAGAGTGACCAATTCAAAACCGGGTGAATTTTGTTCGTTAGCCTGTGGTATTGAAAGCATATAACCTATCCTATAGGGTAAGTTTTTAGCTATTCAGGCTAGGATAAATCAATGCGTCTAGCAATATGAATTTTAATAGAATAAGATCGCTCTTATATTTCTCAACACTCCAGTATGGGCTCGACTTCCTTGTACGCCTATTCTAGGAAGTTCAGAAGAAAAAATTTCCGTTATCCTCAAGCCGTGCCTGGCACCGCGGGTTAATAATATTATTTACGAAAATTGATTCTTGAATTTATCTATTTCCAATGAGTATAGATGAGACTTTTTGAATGCTTTGTACATCCCAATCCCATCCGTATATTTTGCCGGGAACAATATATTAATAAGACTGGTGAAAAACTTATTGGCAATTCTCGATGCGAAATCGTCATCTTCCGAAATTGCATCGCCTTTGTACCTGGACGTTACAACTATATCATAACCATCGTTTATCTTTCAATTAGCCTTGGAATATCCTCTGGAATGGAGTTGCCATCCGGCAAAAACGGAATAATGACGTCACCTTTAGCCAATTCAAACCTTTCTCAAAAGGCGGCTTTGACTCCCTTTGATTTTTGGTTAATCACGTTATATCCGCCCTCTTTCATGCCAAGCTATCGACGCAATCGCATTCCTGGAGGCAGCTATTTTTCCGAGTGGGTGAACCGAATAGTTGACGGTTTTATCCCAAGTCGCTGATGGTGACGTGCTCAACAAAATGCAGTCGCCTGATTTCGGGTATGACATCCATTTTTATCACTCCAGGTTTCTCCGGCAAAAAGCGGATCATTGAACAACCTGAGGTGAAAACTTTTCAACGTTCTTTTTCCCGGGATCCTGGAAGCTTTGCACGCCGTTTTGCAATCCAAGCCTTACTTTTTCTATGTATTGGCAAGCATCCAGAATAGCGGCGCTTCGGTGAACGGATATGTCTACTAGTGCTGATTGAGCCCTACCATAGCCGGTCATTACCAACACGGGTGTAACACCAGCCGCTACGCCGGCGGCAACATCTATTGCTTTATCACCGATCATGAAGGATTTTGCTAAATCAATATGCAAATCCCGTCGAGCGGCAAGCAACATGCCATGCGCGGGTTTTCTGCAACCACAGCCTTGGACACTTCCATATTCAGAGTGGTGCGGACAATAATAATAAGCATCGATCCATGCGCCTTCCGCCGCCAGCATTTTGTCGACTTGTCTATGCAGTTCCAAAATATCTTCTTCGTCATAATAGCCTCGAGCCACGCCTGCCTGATTCGTAACCACAACGGCAAGATAGCCCATCATATTAATTAATTTTATCGCTTCCACCGCTCCGGGAATCCATTCCCAATCATCAATCCGGAATAAATACTCCTTTTCGATGTTCAGGGTTCCGTCACGATCCAGAAAGATAGCGGGTCTAACCATTTTTATCTGCCTGATCGACAATCCACTCACTGAACGCCATGGAACTGGTAAATGCCGGAGAAATCGCATTCAAAACATGCAACATGTCGGGTGTTTTTTCGACGATATAGTCCATCTCCAGCGATCTGGATTTGATGTTTACAAGCTGCGGACGAATCCCAATTTTATCGCATGAAACCAAATCATCAGCGGAGAGCTCGTTCATAAGCTTCCGGGCCGATGCAACAAACAATGGCTTAAGGTATTTTTGTATTTCGGTATGCACCAGCAGCCTGAAGTTTTGCTTGTTTTCGAGGTACATACTCAGCAGCTCGGCGCCAATCTTCAGGCTTTCACCCAATTCCAAGCCCTCCAGAATGCCGTAATTTTCACGTCCAAATGCCGGAATTGCCGTCGGCCCGATGTAAACATCGCCATTAATAACACGCGTCAGATGTACACCCAGGAACGGTAAATTAATATCCGGCACAGGGTAGATGTTACTTCGTACCCAATGTTTACGTTCCGGGCGTAGTTTGTAATAAATGCCCTTGAAGGGTACCAACGAATAATCTTGCCCCATGCCGAATTTCTTTGCGATTAGATCGGCGCTCGCGCCGGCACAGTTATACAGAAAACCATAGGAGTAACCGCCTTGCGGAGTTTTTATCCATTTTTGGCTTGGTTGAACGTCCAGCAAAGCGGCATTGAACTCGAATTTTACGCCGCTGTCTTCCAGCAATTCGCGTAGCTTGCTCACAACGGCCTTACTGTCGATCACTGCCGTCTCCGGACAGTAAAGCCCCGCTCGATAGGGACTGGCATACGGTTCGATTTCCCGTATACCTGCTTCGTCCAATAACTCTACTCGGACCCCATTATCGCGCGCATTGCCCAATAAACGATCAAGTGTGGGGAGGTCATACTCCGAGGTAGCAATGATGACTTTGCCGGAATGGTTGCAGGCAATACCGTGTTCGGCCGCGAATTCCCGCATTCTGGCGGCTCCGGCCGCGCAGACCTTGGCTTTAAGAGTGGTACTTCCATAGTAAACACCCGAATGCATGACGCCGCTGTTGCGTCCGCTGGCATGCTTGCCCACCTCTGCTTCTTTTTCCAAAATGACGATGCGGGCAATCGGATAACGCTTTTTCAATTCTCGAGCAACCGTAAGACCGACAATGCCGGCTCCGACGATTAAATAATCGCAGGTTTTAGAGGTCATCTTTCAACCTACGGATATAAAAGTTCCAATATTCGAGCTTGCTCACAAGCAACTGCCGCCCCACACAACCGTAATTTTATGACAGACATCCAAAACACCGCACACTAACGCCGTACCGGGATAGTCTGCTTCACCGATGGCGAAAATATGACTGCTTATCCTATTATTTCGTTGATTCATTGCATGAAATTAACGAGTAAGCCATTGAGTTGTCTCGAGTGAGAAAGGATATCGTCATCATAAACCGGCTAACGCATCAACAGCCCGAAAAAACCGCGCGCGACGAGGTATCGACCGATAAACCAATACCACAGGTAAGCACGCCACTGTAATGGAAGCTGCTTGTCCAGCAGAAACTGCTGTGTAAAGTAGCCAATTGCTGCCGATAGCCCATTCGGAATATCACGGTCACCCTTCCAGGGCTCAAATGAAGGCATAGGTTCTCCTTGAAGTGCGCTCAAAAGACGCGCGGCCGCCCGGCGGCGTTGACCCGCCATTGCCACAAAGGTCGAGTCATCCGCAAACCGGCCGCGCCGCGTGTAGGTATCGTCGCAATCCGCTTTACCCACACGATAGTGCAAATGCTCGAAAATCAGGTCCTCCATATATCGGATACGGTCAAACCCCGCATATTGCAAACGTTTGAAAATATCAAAGAGATGAACATCGATAAATGCCCCGCCATAAGCTATCGGATAGGGCTCGACTAATAATTCGCAAGTTCGCCGCGATAGGATCGGAAAGGTACATAACCCCTTTTTTTTAAAAAGGTCGTTACCGTAAGCCAAATAAATTTTATCCTCCGAAGCCGCATCAAACCGCGCTATTTCGTCATCCCAGCCCTTGGTTTGTACGACCATATCGTCGTTAGCCAAAATGATGATATCTCCCCGAGCCTTGTCCAAGCATGCCGAATTGTAGCCACCCATACTCTTGGCGGGACCGATGATGGTTGTAACGCTGAAGTCCGTGCTGGTCAGGCTATGGCTGGCGGGATCATCTTCGTCCGCGTAAAGAATTACTTCTATATTTTCGAAGCGCGATACCGTCTGGCTAATGCTGTTAAACAACCGTTCAACCAGAGCTGGACGACCTCTGGTAGGTAGCAACAATGAAATAGATAGGGATGTCATCAAGTTGTAAGCTGGTAAATTTAATGCTGAATACGCGTAATTATCTCGTTCTGACTACTGCCAGTCAGAACGCCATGAAGTTCGGAAACATTGTCGTGGTTCCAATCTACACCTTGTCCGTGAGGAATTGCATAATACAAATTGTTAAAACTCACAATATTAAATTTACCGACAACCTCCACTAAAATAGGTGGCATACTTTTGGCTTTCCCATACAAACTGGGACGCTCTTGAGTCAATAACGGATGTGGTGCTAAGAATTGGGTTCTAGTATTCGAAACAAATCCAATAACCAAAATCATGGTAACCATCAAATAAGTCTGCCTAAGTAGTGAAAAAAGGCTCGCAGTTTCAATGTGGTATCTGTACCGGTCAACCGGATAATCGACGCAAATGTATATCAAAGCTGAAACGCCAACTGAACATAAGATGACTAGTGCTTCGAAAACCAAACTACCAGGTTTTAATCCAAATCGACTAAACAATATTCCTATTACAAAACCATGGACCAAATAAAGGGGATAAGAAAATTCACCCAAAAGTCGGTCAAAATAACTGTCCTTACTCGCTAAAAAAATGAAAGGGAGACATATTGCGACGCCAATAAAAAATATCCAGTGATTAACCGAATCACAGTCGGAACCTTCATAAAGGATACCGCCATGTATTAATCTGTATATAACCAATATAGTCGCTGTGCCCCAGACCATAACTCCTACCGTTTTCCCCCAATTGAAACAGGAGATTTTTTTGTACCCAAAATAACCCAATGCACCAAGGCAAAAAAACGATATGGTGCTTGGGAAAAACCAATAGCCCCAAACGATAGGAGGAAATGAATTACTTTGTGCTTGTAATAGCGCTCTTATGCTTAGTGAGATCGCTAAAATTGCTAAAATTCTGCTTCTTTTGAGGACAAAAAAAGGGGCTAGGGCATAAAAGACTAGCTCTTCCGCTAATGACCAAGCTTGTCCGATTATCATGAACTGATTCTGAAAGAAACCCAATCCCAGGAAAGCAAAAAACGAATCAGATATAATGTTATGTTTCTCATAGGCGTTGGTCATTAATATCGCTTGGAACATATCCTGCCCAAAAATAAAAAGATTTGGCAAAATAAGCCCAAGCTGCCTCCAGAAGCCTAAATCATAGTTTTCGGAAAACACTGAAGGTGATTTTATAATGGCAAACCATATCAAGGCGAAAGAGAGGACAGCATAATATGCGGGGAATATTCGATACACGCGACTCAAATAAAATCGCCAATGCCAAAATTCCATTTTTGAATATCTCTCATTAATAACAAGAGCCATGTAAAACCCGGATATTATGAAAAACACGAGTACGGCTACCCCAGCGTTTAGCCAAGCAAAAGAGCGTTGAGGCAAGTGATGAATCACTACTGATAAAGCAAGAAATAACCGCAATAAACCCACTGGGCAGATACTCCAGAACAAATAGAATTGCTTATGGCACTAGAAGGTCATTCACATAAGAGGGAGAGTAGGCAAACTCTAAATGCCTACCATCCCGATGAAAAAAGCACCCGTTAGGCCCACCAGATGGATGAGACAGCAATGTTAACGTCATACTAACCACTGAGTAAGGGCTAATGGTTGAAGCTTGATTCATTTCGGTTTTTGCTTCTCCGGGAATTAACACATTGATCTGAATGTCTTTGTCGGGAAAATGCCCCGCCCACTCGGCAGCCAAGGAAGCCCCAAGCGTATTTAGCGCGGATTTACTGATGTTATACGGTCCAAAGCCGGAGGTATATGCCCAACCAGCTTCCGATGACATAAACACGATGCGTAAGGAATCGCTATTAATTAATAACGGCATGGCAAGCTTGGTAAGCAGCCATTGGCCGGTCACGTTGACAGACATTAGCTCGTTCCAAGATGCGAGGCTAAGTTCGGTCAACGGTCGATTTCCACTGCAGGGTTGGGGCTGGGCGGCGTTATTGACAAGACCATGCAGTTTCGAAACATGCCGCGAAATCAATTCTATTGCTTGAATCAGATCCGACTCGGAAGTAATATCCGCAACAATCGGAATACACTGATCGGTCTTGATCCCGAGGCATACTCCTTCATCCAATGTCTCCTGTAATTTTTCGCTCCGCCTCCCGGTCAAAAATACCGTCGCCCCGCTTGCCGCAAGAGCCAGAGCAATGGCACGTCCGTAACCCGTGCCGGCTCCGGTAATCCAGAATGCGCAACCAGCCAATCTAGCCCACCGTGCTGGCGTCAAACCGAAAAAATGATCCTGCCAACACCGAGGATCAGCTTGCTGCAAAATACCTTGCGTGGAGAAAAACGGCAATTTACATCGCTTGCGTCTCCACCACATTAAGCCACGTGCCTTTTTTCTTCGCTTCGTGAAACGATTTCCGATTCCACAGCGTCGCGAGATACATCTCGAATTACGCCGGGCATTTCCATCACATCCACCAAGGTCAGGTCGATATTGCCTAATTGGTGCGGCATGCCATATACCCAACCTTCGTAATAAACAATATTGTAGCCCTCCTCTTCCATACTACCGAGCAGCACGGGATTGCTTGAAACAGCAGAGCCGGTCGCAACGATAGTCGCATTAACAACCTTGTCATTGCTAACCACATTTGTTTTTCTATCGATCATTGCCACCAAATCGGCAACATGCTCGCCAATCAACATACCTGGGATTGCAGAGATCGCTCCCGCCTCCCAATCGACTGACGCCCCATGCGGTACTCCGTAATACTGCCCGTCGAACTTAACGATATTGTAGGAACCTATGGTCCACATAAGTTCGGGTTGAGCATTTTTGGTTACTACGGAAATAATGGAAAAATCCTCGCCTTCCACCGCAATACCTTCAATGCCCATTGCTGAGCGATCCTCGCTAGTAAGCGTCCGACGAAGGTTTCTTAACGGCTGTTTAATATAAGTATCGCCGAGTGCGCGCAACAGCATGCCAGCCAGTTGCCTATCGCTTTTAGTCACCAAGGGGCCGGATGCGATTCCGGCACTATAGGATTGCTGGCGAATCAAACCACGTATTCTATCGACAAGTACGGGAGGAAACTTACTCACTACACGCCTCGTAAAAGTACTACCGGGAATCTGGTTGGTATTGGCAGCACCAGGCCCGCGCTGTTTAGGCCCGATTGTGTGAACAGAACTCCGATTCTTCTTGAAAGCATTTTCCAAGGAGGTCTGATTGACGGCGACATAAGTCCTACCAATTGCAAAAACTCTTGGTTTACTGGGAAGCTCGACCAATCCGGATGTTTCACCCAGACTATCCGCGCGCATGTAAGCCCCCCCCTCCCGCTGTTTTTTCTGGTCATCATATTGTCCGCGCGAATTTGCCCAGCGCTCGCTTTCTTCTATAAGTTTCACCACTTCGGCTTCACTGGCAAGGCGAATAATGCCAGGGTGATTGGCTGCCGCGGGGTCCGTGAGATCAACACCCGCTAATCCATAAGGGATCCCGTAATACCAACCATTGTAAAATATCACCTTATGGGTGTCTGTTTCCCGCAGTAATTGCGGCGATTCGCCAACGATGCCATGTAACGGCGGAGCCGCGGCGGGCTCAGCCGCCGATTGCCTCTTGGACTGAGCCGTTTTTATTGAAACAACCTTTTCGGTATGCAATTTCTCTTCGAGCGGCCTGCGGTGGCTGGCCAAATCGACAGCTTGCTCTTCTTCGGATAAAGGTTGTTTCGAAGAAATTACTGCTTTTTCACCGCCAGCAATTTCAAATTCGCCGAAACTACCGCTATCCCCAACCGCACCGCCGGTACGGGCCTTATCCCTCGATAGTTTGACATCCTCAATGATGCGATTTGCCCAAGCCCCTACATTGAACCCCGCATCGTACAGCGCAATTACGATCCGCTCGAAGCGCTCCTTTCGCACCTGGGCATCGATATAGGGATCAGTGCTATACCACTGATCAGCAGGCAAAGCCCGCGGATACTTTGCGTAGATCTGCTCCTTTGGCTCCTTAAACACAATGTTATGCGCCTCGGGATCTATCCAATACACACTGCCGTTGACTAATATCAACGGATTGATGTTAGCCAGCCTGCCTATGTATTTGCTGTTCCTTAAAATCAACTCGATACCTTCCTCAACGTCAGCATCGGTTTCGCCTGGAACACCAATAACCCAATTAATTTCTGTAAAAATTCCGACTTCCCAACAATCCTTAAGATTTTGAGAAATCATATCGACCGTGTATCCCTTCTTTTGCAGTCGTAAAGTATTTTCCGAAAAGGCATCGATACCGAACCGTAGCGCAACGAAATTCGCGGCGCGCAGCTTCTCGAAGAATGATCGGGTTTGATTTTTATTCACCCGCAACTGGCCGGTGAGTTTGACTTTATGGTGCAATCCGCGGCGTATGATTTCGTCGCATATTTCCTCAACCCGCTCAGGCATACCGCCAAGATCGCTCTCATTAAACATGAACAGGTAGCAACCTTGATTGACCAACCACTCCAATTCATCGACAAAATTTTCCGGCGTACGAATCCGCCAGTAAAATCGTTCGGCACAGAAGCTACAGCGCGACCAGCGACAACCACGGCTGGCAATAATTGGCGTCAGTTGGTAATCATTGAAATTACGATAAATCTTTAAATCGCACCATTCGTATTTAGGGAATTCGATCTTGTCCAGGTCATGGATCATCGGCGCAGGCAAGTATCTGAAATCCGGAGTATCGAAACGCGACAGAATACCCGGTTGATTGAAAGGCTTTTCTCCCCGCGCTAACGCTTCAAGCAGCGGCCCAACAGTCAAATCAGCCTCACCGATACACATATAATCGCATTCGGGAAACGCTCTGCGTCCGATATCGGAGTTATAGCAACTGAACCCGCCCACCACGATGACTATCTCGGGCAGCTTTGCTTTGACGCCGACCGCAATCTCGCGAGCCGCCGCCTCGTTACAACCTTGAATCGACAATCCAAGTACTTTTGGACGGGCTTGAACCAGTGCATCTATCGTTTCATCGATCACAGGTCTGAAAAATTCCAGTACCTCATTCCGCCCCGTTACTCCGGACGCTCCGCCGCCGGCGGCTGTCCACAGATCGTAATGCTCGGCTTGCCACGGATCTTCCGGCAATACCAGATCGCCGGGTAGCACGATTTGGCCGCCCATGTCGTACAAGCGATGTACATGGAAGCGGTGATAGGAAATAATATCCAGATCCAGTATCTGAAATACCACGCTGGTCTTTTTCAAAGCATTATTTAGATACCCGAGACCATTCGGCATCAGCGAGAGATTTCGCGATGGGGCGTCAACAATTGCAAAGTCAAGCTTTTCCCTGAAGCTGATAACCGGAATTTCGATCGGATAGATATTACGCTGCAGAGGCGTCCAGCCTCGAGCCGGAATAACCTCGGGATCGATTTTAGCCAAAATTGTCGGCTCGACGATATTCAAGGATTTAGGAAGCTGCTGTTTAATCTGCATCCTAGGTAATTCCAAGGTCTCACCGATAAAAACTGTTTCTGTGGTTTCCGGCAACAATCCGATATCCAGCGAAACGGAAGCAAGGCCATGCCCAACATATCCATCCACTGCAGACGGATAAACAATTGAACCGATAAAATGATCCGCCATATCGGGTATATTTTGAAGAAAATACTCCACAAACCGCCGCGATCCGACAAGAACCAGCCCAGGCAGAACTTTAAGATGATTGGCCAATGCGTTCAAACATGCCAAATCGTCTTTACCATTATCGAAGGCAAAACATTGATGCGGACTGAATGCCACTCTGACGCCTTCGACCTGTGTGGTAGAAGAACCCTTTTTTAGGGTCATGACAACGGTTGTATCGTTCATTTCATGTTCCTCAAATGGCTACCCAATAACATTTAGACAAAGAAGCCATAAAACTTCGGACAAACTACAAATATTTGGGTAGTTCTCTAACCCGATCTATTGTAGCCAATAACTGTAACGCATCCCAGCCACAACACTCGTCGCAAAGGATTGCCACTTCGTCGGGCACGGAATCTTCGCCCAACCCGGGGATACCGATCAGTGGTTTATTATGTTTACGAGCCATTTCGACTTCCATATCGAACCAGCGGCGAGCGCTATTGATTTTGTAAACGCCGCTCAGTAGCACAACGCTGTGGACAGGAATAATCTGGCTTTCCAGAAAATCCCGGATGAAACGTCCTCCAACTTCACTATTCGGATTCATCGCCGGATCGTGCCAAGGTAAGCTAAAGTTACGCCACGCTACGTTAGCCGTTCCATCCAGAAGTTCGGAGAACCTCTTCCAATCATCATGAAAACGCCACGCATGCGTCAAGAAAATATCATAGTTTTTTAATTTTTCCATTTTTATTAATTATTTAATTCTGCACTTAATCTATGGTTTCTAACCATTTTCAACAACTGAAAATAGTTATTCGATACCAATAATTCAGGGCACGCCCGCCCTTCGACGGTTGTTAAATCCAAATCCCCCAAGCCATGGCAAGCAGCATAAAAATTGTCTTGGAATTTAACAATATTGTGCTGCCGGTACGCACATAACAATATTGGGTTTTCCGCAAGAACCGAATAATCGATCTGATATGCTGTCACATATTCGCGATAGATACTCCGGAGTTTAGAATAAATCCTCTCTCCGAGAACCTTACGAATATTGCTTAGAGTGGGTTTCCATAGCCGATCATCAAGATACTGTCCTATAATTTCCTTCACAAGCGAAAACCATAAAACAGCAACATACCACGCCGAAAACCCTCGCGGCCCGGTCAAATTCGAATAGCGAGTCTCCAACTCCGATCCGATCTGCCTGTCACGCATACGCATCGCCCAGATTTGTGCATTCTCTTGCAGCGGCTGAAAACGGCCGCTCGAAAAAGCCTCGACGGCGGTCAATGCATGCCCGTGCAAATGAGGATGAGCTTTTTCCATCAATTGTTTAAGAGATGCCTTTTGACCGTTGGTGCCAATCGGATCCGGATGCGCGAAGTGCCATAAGGCCACGGAGCTGTCGTGCCAAATTTCGGCCCAGCCTGCATTGACGAGGCGCCAAGCCAAATCATAGGGGCCGCACAGGTAACCGATGTAGCTTGAATGTTCGTCAAAACCGCCGAAACGAATCGCATCCTCTCGCCGCACCGTCACGCACGCCCCTTCGTTGACGATCAGCGGCCACCATTGCCAGCGCTCGCTATTCTTGAGTTCTTCGGCATCCGTGAGATCGTCCGGATAAAGTAGCGATGTACGCCATTCATAGTGCATCAAAACGATAGGCCGCGCCTTAACGCCAGAGTCGATTTCGAAAGAGCGGAACACCGAACTGACAAAATCGATCGGAAATACCGCATCGCTATCGCAGATGCAAATCAAGTCTCCCCGCGCTTGCAGTAACCCGATGTTGTAGCCGAGGTGCTTGTGATAGGTGCCGCGCTGATTGCAGGTAATGACAACATCCGCTTTCTCCATCACCTCGTCCATTACCCGGTCATAGAGTTCTACCCAGATCAGTTCGTAGGTTTCTCTGGGAACATCCTGCTTATTTAACCAATCCAAGGCGGTAAAGCGTTCGCGGCAGCCCCAATCCAATAAGATAATGGATAACCGTGATGCAGTTCGTTCGGATTGTTTGTGGATTATTTCGTTCATTTTGGAATAATTCAGGCTATTACTTTAGGGTTTTAACCAACACATCAAATTACGGGGTACTCTGAAACTCTTTACTGGAATGTTGCTGCCCTACCACAGCTAATTTTAGAATCTCAGCTTTAACGTCCGCGATGCTTTCCCCTCCGACGCACTGCTTCTTTTTACTCAAAGCCGCAATATCATCTTTACTCAAACCATCCACATCCAAAGCACCGACAGATTGATCAAATCCATACCAACATCCTTTGCATCGAACGATGTTGAAACCCAGAAAACCTTCTAATATCAAGCCATTATCGGTATTGTAAGCGCCTTCCTGTTGAACAACTGCATGGACGAACTGTTCTGCTTCTTTAATGGTTGTAAACCCATCGTTTTCGTTAAAAAACGCGATTGCCTCCGATAGGGATTCGATCGATTTACCCTGGCGAATCGGGAAATAGCGTCCGGCAATCTCGACAATGTTAAACCCGAGAATTCCTTCTCTCGCCAAACGCGGGACATACAGCAAATCTTCCGGTATACCTTTGACCACCAACGGACGGTGCAATAAGTCTTTAATTCGCTTCGAAATAAACGAGCCTCTTGCATACCCTAATATTTGCATGAAATCCTGAGGCAAACGGTCAAACAACGCAAATTGCTCGTCTCCGAAACATTCCAGATGCCGGCCAATGCGGCCTTTTGAAAACGTGGCGCTGCCTTGATCATACAACTGTTTTGCATATTCTTGCGGACTACCGGCAATATGCAATTTCAGCTGCAGCGCCCAAATCGATTCTGCTTGTTGAAGATCGCACCCGCCTCCACGGCTACCTACTAATTCTTCATAACTAACAGGAATGACATTATTGAACATCATCCATCCGATATACCGCCGGACTCTGTCACGGATTGAACCCATCACCGTATCGTCTTGAATCAACTGACTCAAACGTTCCTTTTCATCGGAAAAATAATTCAAATAACCGGAAAATGCATGCTCCTCTTTCTTGAACCAATCCAGCTCGGAAACGATTATATCCAAGGGATTACGATACACAAAAATGGCTGGAGAGCGAAACAGCAACTGTCGACCTTGCGGATCGAACGCATCATTGGCCAAAAGCTCCCGACACGGCGCATGGTACTCGTATCCAACGGGTGTGGACCAGGTGCCTGGGCGTGGCCTCCGATCGGAGGACCGCTCCAGTCCCATCAATCCGAATAAGCGGATCAGCATATGGGTGCCTGCTTTCGGTATCGACAGCAGGAATACGGTTCGTTTGCTGACGTGATGTTCCGTTACTGGCGCAATCACAGCGACTGATAACCCAATGCATGCGTGAAGCGTTCTCGACACCTCGTCGCCAGCACCACCGCCAATAACAATCAGATCAATATTAACGACATCCGATGCATGAAAAATCGCCGACGGATTCTCAACCGACGAAAACCCGAGTTTATCGAGCAGATCGCTTATTTCTTCTCTGCGAGCGGGTTTTCCGGTAACCAATACTCTTCTGGCACCACGCGCATAAGCATCCGCAAGCGGTTTCTCGATTGAAGATGCTACCGTTGGCTCAAAAAAATCCAAATACCGAGTCACTGTTTAGATACCATTTCAATTGCTTGAAGAGCTTCGTCATGCGAGCGCCCAGCGAGGATTCCCGCAGGTAATGAGGATATGTCCAACTGGCTCAAATCCATTGGGCCAAGTGATTGAGGCACTGCATAGTGAATACCGCCAAACGACACGATGTTGTAGCCGGACTTACTTCCGACCAGACGAGGAGGCGCCGTCAACGAAGACGGTTGCATTAGCGCCGAAAACATGATTTCCGCCCGATCACCGAGCCATTCGGAAAAAATATCCTTGTAGCGGATACGCAGCTCCCGCAGCAAAGACTCATCCCCTTCCGCTGCGGCAATCGCCGCAAAACGGAGCGCCGTCAAATACCGATAGACAGTCTCGGAGACTGTCGCCATGCGGGACATAAACCCAGTCGCCAGCGCCTCGTCTCGCAACGTAGACTTCTCAATCTCAATTGCCCCTTGACGCGGATAGTGTTTGAACTGAAAACGGGGTGACGGCGTAAAGTTTGTCTTATTGAATGCAAAGGTAATCAAATCGTCATCGAGATTTTCTATATAGGGCTCCCCTCGCCGAATGTGCTCCTCAATAAGTATCTGGTCCGAGGTACAGTTACTTTCGTCAAAGAAGGCAATCGGATCGTAGTCAAATCGCTCCAGATACGCGCCGAACCCGGCATCCTCAAAAAGCTTGAGGTGAGTGTTCGTAATATTGAACTGCCAGTCGTTCAGCAAACCACGGCGGAAGCTATGCCTGTGATAGCGAGTGAGATTACGGTGATCCAATTCGCTCCAAACACGAGCGGCATACTCAGCGCTAACGGGCTCGCCTGCAGCTTGTGCGATGCGCCGAATCTCCGCGACAGGCTCTTGAATCAAATCTTCCCAGCGCATCAGATAATCGTATTGGCCGATGGCGGGAATAAACTCATCCAGATAATTCTTCAAAAAAACGATCAATCCGGAAATAAATTCCGGATTAGTCAACTTGTTGAGCGCAAGCTCTCGGCGAATCTGATGCTCGTCGAGCTTCAACTCACGCTGGATATATTCGCTGGCGAGCGCATTGATCGAAAAAACAGAGGAATGGATGATATCGATCGGATTGCGGATCGATGCAAACTTCCTGAATCCCGCATAGTCCGGCATCGCAGGCCAGCGTGCCGGGTGACTGTGAGAATGAATGATTTCGTCGAACGCCATCACCCAACGCGGCAAATACAGCAGAAACGTAAAGTCTCCCGCCCCCTTGATACCGAGATACTTGCGAATGCAGATCGTTTCTGTGTCGCCAGCCGAAACCCACTTCGGACCACCGACCAGGATCGAGAATTCCTTGTTGTAGAAAAGCCTGTCCTCGCCAACCTGAGAACAAAACCAATCGCGTATTGCGGCATCGAGATATTCGCCGGCGATAGCGATGTAGGGATCGGCAATTGCTTGGGCGCTTGGTTTTGCGTTACCACGATCTCTATACAGGATGGACAATACTGAAAGCAGAAGGGTGAAGCCACTGCGTGGAGGGCCAACAACCAAGAGGCTAGAGTTGCTCGTATAATTATTCATGCTGAATTGAATCAGAAATAGGCTTACATTTGAAGGGTATGTTGAAAAAACCAGAAGCGCTTTCTTGATGCGCTACAGTAAGATGAATAATCGCCCTCCGATTGTCCAAGAACGTCCATGTCTTGCCAACACGTTCACCGACGCCAAGATTGAGAAAAAAATCTCCTCCACATAGTGTGGGTTGGAGTTTAATCTCATATGCCCTTATCTCGCCTGAAACGGTCTGAGGAAGTATAACTTTCGTCATTGCAGTATTTGAGCCTGAGAGGACTATTCCTTCCGGACTAACGACAGCCCAGCCGATTTCGGGCTGCGCAATATACTTGTTGAATTTAACTTTGATGTAAATAGCTAAACTTTCATTCCCGGATAACACATCGAAATTGGCATGTCCGTCGGCAGTCACGAAGAAATCCACAATTTCGGCATCGCCATTTCCGAAGCGTCGTTCGTTCGGGTTATAAAGGCCAGAGCGCTGATACCAGGGCTCGGCACCATTCTGGAGAAAATTTACCAACTCCGAACCCGGCAAGTTACCAGTTAGAAAGGAGGAAGCGCTGGCAATTTTGTTATGACTCTCACTATTCTTGCCATTATTTTTAAGCGTCGCGCCAGAACCATAAAGCAGGTCGTGATAGATGGCAATCACTGCGTCGGCAGGCCCATACTTCACTACATTTCCGCTTTCGAGGAGAATCGCCGACTCACAATTCCGCTGGACTACCTCGGTGCTATGGCTAACGAAAAGGATGCAAACTCCTTGTTCACGCAGACTTCTAATTTTGCTGTAGCATTTCTCCTGAAACTTGGCGTCGCCGACTCCCAGTATTTCATCGACTATCAATATGTCGGGGTTAACATTAATTGCATTGGCAAAAGCAACCCGCGCATACATGCCCGATGAATAGACTTTCATCGGCTGATCGAAAAACACCCCGACATCGGCAAACTCCTCAATTGCGGCTACTCGGTCGGGAATAGCATCTTCGGCAACGCCTTGAATAGTACTAGCCAGTATCACATTCTCGCGTCCGGTTAGATCGGGATTGAAACCGGCGCCCAGTTCAAGCAATGCGGCAACTCGCCCGTTGACGCTGATTGTTCCACTAGTCGGAGTTAGCACCCCTGCAATCAGTTGCAGCAACGTCGATTTTCCGGCGCCGTTTCTACCGAGAATACCGACGCTTTCACCCTTGCGGATATCGAAGCTTATGCCGCTGAGAGCGGAAAACTCCCGATGATAGCGCTTGCGAAACGGGTGCAAGGCCTCCTTCAAACGATCTTGGTGGGACGGATAAAGCTTATAGGCTTTGTATACGTCTGCAACCGAAATGGCTAAATCACTTTCGCGGCACGCAACACTTTCGGGATTCACAAAACATCTCCAAAGTGTGGTTTGAGGCGGCGAAACACGTTGGCGCCGATCCAGGCAAAAACCAGTGCCACGGCCCATACGTAAAAGCCTTGTTCCCAATTGATCCAAAACGGCTTGTGGTACAACAGGGCGCCCCGGTATCCCTCAACCACGTAGCCTACGGGATTCGCGGCCATTAACCATTGATACTCAGCGGGCACGACACCGTCCGCAACCCAAACCACCGGCGTTACCCAAAACCAAACGTTAAGTACAACCCCAACACCTTGCCCCAAATCGCGGCTAAACACATTCAGTGCCGATAGCAGCCATTGCAGACCAAGCAGCGTGGCGCACAAGGTCAAGAAATAGTAGGGAATTTGCAGCCAATACCAAGAAACGGCAACACCGTTAAACAACAATACGACCGCCGCGAGCAATAACAACACCACATGATTGAGAGCTCCGCCGCTAAGATAGACAAACGGTAATAACTCTGACGGAAATACCATTTTTTTCACTAAAAAACTATGTGCGACTACACCTTGAGTGCCGCGCAGCAGGCTTTCCGAAAAAAACAGCCAGGGCACGTAGCCGGTAACGAAATATAAAATAAATGGAATCCCGTCCGGTCCCTTAGCCTTGAGCGCCACCGAAAACACAAACCAAAAGACCAATAAGGTTAATGCCGGATTGGCCAGCTCCCAGGCGCTACGAAACAAGGTTCCGGAATAACGGGATAGCACATCGCGGCGAGCCAGCGCCCGAATCGTGCGCCTGCCCTGATAAAGACCGATTAAAAAACGGATTACTGCGTTCATTTCGCTACAATACGATCAAACGGCGCTGCCTGCGTAGCTCCACCAGTAAACCATAGTGCTTACAAAAAACCCTAGCGCTGGCGACCAGCAGCAATTCGCCGCCAAAGTCTCGTTGCAAGCGTAACTCGAGATCGCCGGCCCGGCGAATCACCCAGACTTCATAACGCGGCAGAATATTACACAGCCAAAGCAACCAAAGCATTACCGCCTCTCTCCGGCTATCGAGAATCACGATGACGGATTGTTTCTCGGGGAACTTAAGTTTAAGACAGACAAGATTGACCAATAATGATTGAAAGCCCTCGACGAGGCCTTGGGTTTCGTCTCGAAATTGATGCCATCGAAAGGCTATACGGTGCGTTAAAAGCATGCTAAGCAACTCCTTGCGAAAACCGTAGCAAACGCCTTTGCAAATAAAGGAAAGCCAGTCCGAATGCCCTAGACAGGTAAGTCAACGTGCCTATGACCGGAAGCAACCGTCTCAAATCGCCAGATATCTCGTTATCCAAACGCTCCAGCAACATCGATTCGGTAGCGGCACGCAGTTCCAAGGCTTCCCGTGCTTTTGAAAAAAACGGATGATCGAGTACTTTGGGATAACCGACAAACCCTTCGGGAGTCCGGTCGATCACGAATCCATGCCGACTTTTCCGGAATGTATTTCCCGCAATCCACTGTTGACCGTGGCGGAGTTTGTCTTTTCGCCAAGCCTTGAAATGTGCCGGAGAAATTTCAAACCGGGTAGAGTCTGGCGCGTCACTAGACAAACGAAGTTGCCTAATTGCCGCATTTTCCAGCAAGGGATGAACGCGCTCCCTAATCAATGCATCCAGCGCTGTCGTGGACACATGGCGGCCGTCATGCGGGCCGAGATAATTGTCTTCACCGGCTTGCCCCGGATGCCAAGTATGGTACATGAACTCGGCCTGATGCCAAATTTCCCGATGCCCCGAGTTGACCAGCCGAAAGGTCATATCGTAAGGACCGCAAATATGTCCCAGGTAATCGATGTGCTCGTCCGCACCGCCAATTTCAATCAAATCGGCTCGCCGAGCGCACATACAGGCACCGTAGTTGCGGTTATGGATAGTATCCTTGTCATCCACAACTCCCCGGGTTTTTCCTCCGACATTGTTAATGCACCCTTTACCGGTAACCTCTGCAAAATCAGGATAGTTAAATGGGTAGAAATCTTTCCGCGTATTGCGAAATTGATCGATATGCAGAACGATGCCAGGGTTGTTTTCAAATTCCGTGATGATAGCTCGAATGAAGCCTTCTTTCACCATCGCATCCGAATCGCAAATCACGCAAATCTCGCCCTTCGCGGTCACTATCCCAGCGTTGTACATCAAATGCTTGTGGTAATAACAATCGTCCGGCATTTCCAGCAGTAGCCAGGAATCGACTTGAGCTTCGACGGGACGAATAGCATCCGATATTCGGGAGTAGTATTCGATGATAATGACTTCGAACAAGTCTCGATCGATGTCTTGCCTGCTCAGATAATTCAGTAAATGAAAGCTTTCCCGCACACTCCAATCGAGCAAGATCAGACTTACCTTAGGCTGCGCACGATCACTGCGCTTAATAAACTTCATGGCCTTTCATGCTGTTGAAACCAATATTTAAATAAAAGCACCAGGGTACTGGCATCCTCGATTTCGCCTTCGGCAATCAGCATTTCAATCTCGCCTCGGGAATAAAACACCATCTCGCCGTGGCCGAGTTCCCCTGCCACGGTTCTCGCCGCCGATTGCTCCACGTCCACCGCGAACAGTCTTGTCCGCGCCTTGATCACACCGGCTTCCGGAGCGGTAAATCCCAAATCGAGCAACGCGTCCGGCAATACCGAGAAACCGGCCTCTTCTTGCAACTCACGTACTGCCGCGGCCTGTATATTTTCGTCCGGCTCGACATGTCCTTTAATCGCTTCCCACGACCAACGGCCGACCGGATGCCGGAATATTCGAATCAGACCTATTCTCTCGTTGGCGACGGGTATGACCGCCACGCCGGCGATGCTGTCATCCACAAGATACTTGGGCAGAACGCTCAGATAGCGCTCAACTTGATGCCCGCTGTTATCGGCGATGTGATCGGCGAATACCGAGAACACCGTATTTTCGAAAACGACACTGCGCGACAGCAAGGTAATTTGGGGGGGTATTGACGATCTAAAATCCTTTACCATGATTATTATACATTGCCATATAGCGAGTTCTTGATCATGGTATAACCTTTGATCAATTCCGCTATCCCAGCCTCTAGCGACACGGAGGTTTGAAACCCGGTCGCCTCTATCTTTTCATTCGATACAATATAATTGCGCTGATCGGGATCCTTACCTACCGGCGCATCGATAAACACAAAGTCGGGCACCTGTTTTTGGATTGTCTCGCATAGCTCTTTTTTCGAAACATTCGCATCCGACAGACCGACATTGTATATCTGGCCTTTCATTCGATCGAAATTGGCAATACCATGCTGGAATACCCGCGAGACGTCACGCACATGAACGTAATTACGCTTGAAATAGCTTTCGAACAGCACCACGAAACGGTCGTTAACAGCCCGATAAGTGAAATCGTTGACCAACAAATCCGTCCGCATCCTAGCCGACATACCAAATACTGTGGCTAAGCGGAAACTAATGGCATTTTCGAAGGCCATCAGCTCCTTTTCAACCGCGACTTTTTCTATCGCATAACGCGAAATCGGCCTTAACGGCGATTCTTCAGTACAGAAATTATTCTCGTCGCCTGTGCCGTAAGCGCTGTTGGTAGTCGGCATCAAAACCCATTGCTGTTTAGACAACAGCTTTAGCATCATCGCAATCGCATCGTGGTTGATTGTGGTTGCGCCCACGGGATCCTGATTACACAAGGGAGCACCTACCAACGCCGCCAAGGGAATGATAATGTCAGCTTCCTTGAGCAACGGAGCCATAACGCTTTCGACGCGAATATCCCCCTTGACCACGCTGAAGTTTGGATAATGGCAGACCTGATTCAAGCTCGCTTGTCTATACATAAAGTTATCCACCACAGTGACCTGATGGCCCGCCGCCAGCAAGTCGGGTACCAAAGTGGAGCCGAGATAACCGGCTCCGCCGGTAACAAGAATTTTGTAACTCATTGAATGTTTGCCTTTTTATTGTTGTGTAAAATTTATTCGCCAAACATCGCCGCTTCCACGCATTCGCAAAGCGTATGTGCCAACACGATATGCAATTCTTGAATGGTACTCGTGGTATCCCCCGGCGCGATGATGGCATGGTCGGCCATAAGCTTGACCTTGCCGCCGTCCCGCCCGCAGAAAACGATGCTCGGCACCGCCACGCTTCGGCATTGTTCCAAGGCCTTAAGAATATTCGGCGACTGTCCGGAAGTGGTTATGCCAAGAAACACATCCTTGGCGGTTGCCTTGCCGGCCACTTGCCTTGCAAAGACTAAGTCGTAACCGTAGTCGTTGCCGATGGCGGTCAAAATCGAACTATCGACTGTCAACGCTTCGGCGGGTAATGCGGCTCTTTCACGAGCCAATTTACTAACGAATTCAGCGGCGAGATGTTGAGCGTCGGCGGCCGAACCTCCGTTTCCGGCGATATAGATCCGGCCGCCTTGCTTATAACTATCGACAACCGCCATCACGGCACGCTCGAAAAGTCGCAGACACGCCTCATCCATCAGCAATTGTTGCTTGGCTTGAATGGACAATGCCAGATTTTTCTTGAGATATTCAATCGGATCCAACGTAATGCCTTGTCTATTGCGTCAGCAGAACCGAAGCGTGGTAGTAGTCATCGGGTACACCAATATCGATGAAAGTCCCCGAAAACTCGAGACCGAACAGGCGCTGCCCGGAAACCATGGCGGCTGGAAAAATGTCGTCCTCCAGGGATACTTTGTCGCCAGCGGAAAATCTTTCATCCAGCAATGCTCCCGGGCTAACCCAATACACACCGCCGTTTGCCAATCGACCCGCTTGTCCGGCATCCGACTTAAGTGAGGTAATTTGTCCTCGCGGCGTGACATCCATACCCATATACCGCCCGTCTTCACTGGTGCGGAACAGCGAGAAGCACCAACTGGCATGGTTTGTCCGCGCGAACTCAATCAAAGTATTCAAATCCACTGCAAAATAGGTATCGCCGTTGAGCAGTAAAAACGCTTCGCGTTTGTTGACTTTTTCAGCCGCCAACAAGAATCCCCCGCCGGTGCCTAATGGGGTTGCCTCAATGACATAATCAAGCTCGGCATCTTTATAGCTATCGCCAAAATGATCGATGACGACCTCATGCCGATAGCCAACGGACAGGACAAAACGGCTCACCCCTTGTTTGATCCAGTAGTCGAGCTGATACTCAAGAAACGGCCGCCCACCGATCGGCGCCATCGGCTTGGGCAGTTCCGGAACAGCGCTACGCAAGCGCGTCCCTAAACCACCCGCGAGAATAACGGCCGTAGTCATGGCATCATCTAGGCCGCATTTAAGATCGCACAAAGCTCATCAACTTCGGCATCGCTCAAATCCGGAAAATTACCGATATAAAACCCGTAGAAATGCACGTGCTCGGTCTGCGGATATTCAAGATGATGGCCTTCCGGCACTATGCCTCTCAGATAAGGCTGTCTGATCTGGTTGCCGCCGCCGGCACTGCCGCGACGAAACTCAATGCCTGCTTCCCGCATTTTACGCATCAGACGCTGAACCAATTCCTCGTCGGCTTCTCTTAATATCAAATTGAAGGCATAGTTACTGGAGCCTTCCAGCTTGAAGTCGGTACGGAATTTTGTTGGATCGATCTTATCCAAAAAACGCAATAAATTCGCGGTTCGGCGTTTGACAATTTCGTCCAGCCGTTTCAACTGGCTGCGGCCCATGATGCCGCCAATCTCGGTGTTGCGGGTGTTATAGGCGGGGTAGGCAAAGATAAAATCCGGATTCAGTTGCGGATTTTCAGTTATATAAGTATCGCGCAAAGCCTGATCGCTAGCCTCCCGCACCATGCCGTGGGACCGCAGCATCCGCACCTGTTGATACACTTCATGATCGTTGGTGCAGATCATGCCGCCTTCGATGGTGCTCATGTGATGGGCGTAATAGTACGAAAAATTTGAAATCCAGCCGATGCTGCCGGCTTTGATGCCATTATGCGTCGCGCCGTGGGATTCGCAGACATCTTCGATCAGCGGAATGTTCCGGCGCTTAAGTTCACCGATCAATTCGTCGGTCAAACCGTTGAAACCCTGTACGTGCGTCAAAAACACCGCGCGGGTCTTATCGGTGATCTTGCTCAATATCTGCGCGGTGTCCATCGCCAAGGTGGTGGGATCGATATCAGCAAATACCGGCGTAAAGCCGTTTTGTAGCACGGAAGCCACATCGGAGACCCAGGCCAACGGCGGTGTAATCACCTCGCCGCCCTCCGGGTGGCGGATCTTCAAGATCGCCATGGTCAACAGATTCGCGGACGCCCCCGAGTTGACGAATACGCTATATTTTACCCCCAACCATTCCGACCATTCGGCCTCGAAAGCCCTCACGTTGGCGCCATGGGTCAAGATTGGATCATCTTGCTTAAGATGTTCTATCACTGCGTCAAGATCCTCGCGCAGAATATTGTTTCGCATCAGCGGAAATTTCATAGAGTTCTCGTTAATTTTGTTGAAGATGCCACGGGGAATACTATGCCGATAAGGATTTCATTAAACCGCGCACTTTTTCCGTAACACGCTCCACGCCGATACCAACATGTTCGTGTAAAACATGCCTCTCCCCAAGTTCGAAGCGATATCCGCCCTCGACGCCGATGTTGAGCATGCGCAGATCGAGTCCACGGCGAACAATATAGTCGAACATCATTGCATCCATCCCTCCGCGGCCCCGAAAACCTTCCTCCATTGTCACTATGCCACGGTAGCTCGAAAGCACCGACTGTAACAGGTCCTCCGAGAAGCCGCAGATATCGAACAAATCTATCACGCCGACCGAAATGCCGCTCGCCATTAATCTATCCGCCACTTTCAGCGCCGTATGCACCATATAGCCGGTAGCCAGCAAACAAACGGCGCCTCCGTTGCGATGTTCGTGAAAACCGTTTGCAAAAATTGGCGGTTCTTCCGAATATAGGACCGGCAATACCTGAGCATCCAAACGCAAGTATTTCGGCCCGTCGCTGGAAAGACATCGGCCTGGTAATTCGGCCGCCGCGACCTGATCCGCGGGTGAATATATCCGCATATTGGGGAATGCTCTCATCACGGTTAAGTCTTCGTAACATTGGTGAGTCGGACCAGACACCACGTAACTGTATCCGGCGCCAACACCGATCAGGTTGACGTTCATTGGCCGCACTTCGGAAAGTAACGCCAAATTCACGCGAATTTGCTCATAACAACGCATCGTAATGAAGGGAGCGATAGCATAAGCGAACACCTTGAATCCTTCCAACGCCAAGCCCGCCGAAACGTTAATCAGGTTTTGTTCGGCGATTCCGACATTGACGACCTGTTGGGGAACATCCGCGCGAATCTTATCCATGACCGGCGAGCCGAAGTCCGCCGTGACTAGAAAAATATCGTTGTCCCGCAGCATTGCCTCGTACAAAGACAGTAGCAAAGTATCCCGCATTGCTTTGGGTTGAATTGTAGCAATCGCATCCATCAGCGTTCTCCAATCAACTGATCGATCAAATCCGGTTTGATAGCCGCCACGTGAGATAATGGGGCATCCTGCAAACCCGGCACGCCGTTTCCCTTGCGAGTGTTGACGATAATTGCGCTCGGCTTCCCGGATGCTTCGCGGCGACAATCCTGCAATGCTTTGGCAATCGCCGCAACCGAGTGACCATCGGCGACCTCGATAGCAAACCAGCCGAATGCATCGAACTTTCGAATTAAACTGCGGTGAGAGATTATCTCATCGGTCGGACCCAACATGCTGATGTGATTGTTGTCTACCAATACCGTCAGATTATCCAAACGATGTTGCCCGGCGAACATAAAGGCCTCCCAGTTGGAACCTTCATGCAACTCTCCGTCGCCTGTCACCACATATACCGATTGATTCCGCCCTTTGCGTTTCAATCCTAAAGCCATACCCGCGCCAACCCCTGCCCCATGCCCTAAAGAACCATTGATCGTTTCATAACCCGGTATCACGGGATCGGGAATGCCGCCAAGAAAGCTGCCTTCCTTGCAAACTTTCTCCAACTCGGTAACCGAAAAATAGCCTAAATCAGCTAAAATCGGATACATGCACAATGAACCATGCCCTTTACTGATAATACAGCGGTCTCGCAACTCCCAAAGGGGATTGGCGGGATCGAAACGAAGAAACCCTCCATAATATAGCGTAACAAATATTTCTACCGCGGAAAGCGACGAAGCGACTCGTGTCTCCTGAGATTGGCGATGTATCTTTAGCGTCTCCCGCCATACCCAATGCGCCTTCGCATTTAGTTTTTCGAGAACGCCCGCCTCGAATTGCAGCATATTCATCATTAAACCTTATTTTTTCCGAACTCTATTTGTAAGGCCGCTAAATATCGCCTTTAGATTTTACAACCCGTTAGGTTGGTATAGTACCACCCGACTGCCTTCGTTTTCGAACCGGAAGGGTACGTGGATTAGATGTTTGAGACGCTCCAGCACTCGCGCTTGATGTTCCAGAGGCACAAAAAACAACATAAATCCGCCCCCGCCCGCGCCTAAAAGCTTGCCGCCAAGAGCCCCGGCGTCTCGTGCGGCAGCGTAAATTTGATCGATTTCGGAAGTGCTCACTCGGTCGGAAAGCGATTTTTTATATTTCCAGCCCATATCGAGTAAAGTGCCGAACTCGTTGAGTTCGCCCTCTCCTTGAAGGATTGTAATGGCCTCGTCCGCCATTTCTTTCATTCTGGACAGTTCGGCGTACCGTAGGTGCATATTGTCGATTTTTGACTTGGCTATTTCGGAAGCGATTCTGGAAAACCCGGTAAAAAACAACATCAGGTTATTTTGGAAGTTTTCCAGTCGTTCCCTGTGCAAAATAACGGGGTTGACTCTGAAGGCACCGTTGCGGAGAAACTCGATCCGGTTGAATCCGCCGTACGCGGCGGAAATCTGATCTTGGGAGCCCACGTTCTCCTGAATGATATTTTGTTCGATATGAATGGACAGAGCCGCCAAATCCCCGTTGGATATGTGTCGCCCCTTCAACGCTTTTAAGGCATTTAATAATCCTACCGTAAATGAGGAACTCGATCCCAGTCCCGAACGAGCCGGTAAATCGCCGTCATGATGGATTTCCAAACCTTTGTCGCAATTCATGTATTTCAGGACTGCCCGGACGGCGGGATGTTGGATCTCGTCATGATTTGTGACATTTTCGATTTTAGAATACACAACCCGGTATTTATGGTCGAAAAAAGGCGGTAAATAACGACAGCTGATATAACAATATTTGTTGATGGAGGTTGCCACGACCACGCCGCCATGTTCCTGAAACCACGTGGGATAATCCGTACCGCCTCCGAAAAAAGAAATCCGAAACGGTGTTCGCGTAACGATCATTTATTAGTCCCCCAGTAACCTTCTTTTTAGCTTGATAGAGGCCATGTCTTCGACATTTTTGCGTTCCCTCCCCCCAAAGCGGGTTTCGACCAAATCCAGGTAAGCCGGATTGGTAAAGTATTTTTGCCAAGCTTCGTCGCGGAATTTCAATACCTGGGCGGCGCTTAGATATTTGGTCGGCAAGGGTTGGCATTCATACGATAGGAAAGCATAACCCTCGAACGAGTCAGGCAGCGTCCAGCCATTTCTTTTGGCGAGTTGATGCATCGGGCTGCCAGGCAATGCTTGGCAAGGATACATATTAGCCATCTCATTATTCAGTTCCATTGCTAAATCGAGGGTTTGTTGCATGGTTTCCAGCGTATCGTCGGGAAAACCGAAGATATAGTTACTGATAATGTTGATGCCGGCCGCGCTGATAGTCTTGCTAACGTCGCGAATATTGACTTCTTGAAATGAGCCCTTGGAAACCTCTTGCCGCACTACCTGATTTCCAGCTTCGACGCCCAGGGCTAGCCAGTTGATGCCGGCTTGCTTAAACAGATCAAGACAATCCTTGCGAACTGTGTCCACTCGCGAATAAGCCCACATATTAAAATCGAAACCGCGGTCTATGACTTGTTTCAACACCGGTTCATAGTATTTGCGGTTGAGAAAGAACATTTCATCGCTAATCCGTAATGTGCGCACCCCCATGGAAGCCAGCTTCTCCATTTCCCTGCCAATCCACTCCGGACTCCAAAATCGCATGCCACGAGAATGCGAGGCATCGACATCGTCTCCGTTATCGGTACGATTCACTATATTGATCATGCAAAAATTACAACCGAAATTACATCCCAGCGAGGTATAAATTGCGGCAAAAGGTGTACGTTTGGCATAGTCAAACTCCGCATGCCAGAAATGCGCTCGGTACAAATCCAACGGTTTTCCTTTGTAAGGCAACAAATCCCAGGCATAACCCGGCAAATCGATGTCCATACGCTCCTGAGGCACTATCCGTTGCGGCATGTTTAATGTCGGAATCGCTGTGCCTCCGGGGTCTCGTTTTTTATATCCGATACCTTTAATCTGCTTCAGGTCATCTTTCAGGTCGCTAGACAATACTTCATGCAATGCATAAACGCCTTCGTTTAAAAACACGATATCGACACAAGGGTATGCCATGACTTCCATGGGCAAGGCACTGGTGTGCGAACCGACAAAAGCAATCGGATAATCCGACGATTCCTTCAATGCCTGGGCAAGACTCAACGCACCTATCATACTTGTCGTGCCCGAATTCGGATTTTGCCCGTACACTACAAACACAACCAGCCGCGGATTGATCTCTGAAATTCTTTGTACGGCATCTTCCAAAGTTAAACGTTCCGCGTCACAGTCCAGAATCGCAACGCCATAACCTTTGGAGCGGCAGGATTCAGCCAATAACAAGGCCCAAGTGGGGGGTTCGACTGCTGAATATACCGTTGCAAGCCCTTGATAAGCAATGGCGGACGAATCCGGATTTATAAAAAGCGCGTCAAGCTTTCTATCCATTTACAATCTCTATCATTATGTTAAACGACCTTATTGCATAAACCGAGGTTTTATAAAAATTGATCAAGCTGCTTTGCCAAGCAACACGGCAATCAATAGCTTGTTGGCATTTACCGACCCTAGAGCAAAGTATGTTATGGCAACCTAGCTTACCATATCAAATAACATGGCCGCCTTAGTGATTATCTGTAACCGTTCAGCCCCCTATCTTGCCTAAGTTTCACAGGCACTAGCCAAAAGAGTAAGCTTCTATATCCCCGAGGAGTCATACGAAAACGAATCGGCCAAACCCAATCGCTATACATCGCAATTTAAACGGGGCCCTGGCATTCGCCCGATAACCGATCGGCCGTTTAGCCGAGCATGTTTGGTTGTGCTGGGTCTGGATATCGGGATTGACAAAAAACGGTCTGCACCTTAGCGTTTTGCAGCCTGGGTTTTTGCGCCGTCAATGATCGCTGTACTTGGTTATGCACACCTTTCGTTCATCGCAGGATACCGTCTTCTTAATAGTGGTCACTTTCGGGGCAATGGGTTGAGAGGTTTCATTTTGAAATGCGGAAGCCGGCATGCCCCGAGCCTTGGATACTTGCGGATCGGCAAGCAATGTCATGCTGTCGCCACTCTGGGTCATCTTGAAATAACGCAAGGTGCTCATGCCTATCAAGACCTCGTGTAAGTGGTCGTTCATTTGAGCATTGAGGTTATGAACTACCGCGTTACCCATTGTCAGGCTGTCGATTAATGTCTCGCGCACCGCGACTTTACCCCCAGCCGTACTCGCCTGCACGTAGCGTCCATAAGGCAATTTCGCTGCTATCGCCATTTTGGCGGGAACAACGGTATCGGTGGCGCCGGTATCGATTAAAAACGGCATGGGCACATTGTTGATCAATAACATACCCCTGAAATGACCTTTGGCATCGGCTTTGATAATGACTCCCCTCGAGTCATCGTTGCTGTTGTTCGGTATAGGGCGCGGTTGCGAATGCTTGGCTTCCGCGGCAGGCCAAGAGGAATCGGCGGCGGACATATAAATTTTCTCCTGTGCCACCGGCACCGTTGGCTTTGGCATGGCACCGCGCGCTAAAAAAGTATCCGCGGCGCACCACAACGAACCCATCATCAACGCGGGATACAAAAGAAAACGCAGACCGCCGGGTTTACGAGGTTCGCCATAACCGTTATCCGCTGTTTTGTTAGACAGACTCCCGAACGAATCGCCAAAATGGGGTTTACGGGTTTCTTTACGTTTTTCCCAATAATAATTGCGGTCTTGTAGGCCCATGTCTCCCCCCCCTGACGGTAACGTTCGTAATCATGCGCCGATTATGCCATCATTGAGCCTAATGCAAATGGACTTTTTGCGACGCTTTCCCAACCCTATCAATTTTCCACGCAGCTTAGGAGGTTTCTGATGGCCGAATCGAATTACCTACCCTACCACTTCGTCAACTATCTCAGGTCGCCCGGTCTGCAAGCCAAAGCCGGCACTATTCCATTGGCGCAATATCTTTGTAAAACCAAATCGAACGGCGGTAACGACAGCGCGACCAGCTTGATAGGCAAACTGCGTTGGATGAAGGACGGCGGCACGGGTAGCCAGATGAATACACTGGTCGGCGGCGTTGCGGTCGACCTGGCCTTAAAAGGACAGGGCTCGGGCGAAACATTCATCGCCATCTGGGATTTTATGTGCCGCAACAAGGAGCAGCTGAAAAAACTCAATGTCGAGGTATGCGGTCGGCGCGAACGCGGAGACAGCGATACAAAAGTCGTGCTAAAGACCGGTAACGTTTACGACCTGTATTTCAAGGGTAAAAGCGATAAAGCCGCGATTCAAGCCATGATCAATGATCGCTTCTTCGGTATAGACTGCATCGGCTTTACCGGCACGTTTCTTATGTTTACCGGCGAATGGACCAAATACAAAGGCGCCACGCCCCGTCAGTGGGCCGATTGGCATTGCTCAAAAAAGATCAACCATGCCAAGGACATCAAACCGCTGGATTTTATGATCTGGACGGGTGGCGGCCATATCGCCATTGTTGATTGGGTTTGGAGTATGGTTGACGACAAAACCGTCAAAGTCGATGTCTGCCAGTCGTCATCCGGCGAGCAGATAGGCCCCCAATGCAATGAATTCGTGCATTTACGCGAGGGTTCCATAGACGGCAGCGGACGCAGGCAATATTACATTTCCCATCGAGGCTCACCGCGCATGCCGGTGGATGGTCATGTCTACGTCATGCGCCGGAATGGTTTTTTTTGGTGATGTCTTAATCGGATACAGCGCTTTGGATCGGCTGGCCGGATACGACTAAGCGGGATAAAAGAATGAGCTATGCGAGAAGCGATTACCGGGCGGCAAGGTGACATAACGACCCTCTGAAGACGGTTGGCCGATCTGATTCAATGGCAGCAATCCATACATTATCAGCCATAATTACTTGCCACCGAGGTAACCGGATGGGAAAATTATATGTTAATCAATTAACTTTCATGCCAAAGATCATTTTTCAGAAGATATACAGAAACTATCTAATTTCTTGTTAAGGATTAAAATGCATTTCAAACTTGAATACACAGTAAGAGAGTTTAATCTTCAGAAAGAAGATGTATTTCAGTTTGATGTGCAGGGTATTCACCCAGTGCATGTGGAGTTGCGCGCACCAAGCGAAGAAGAGCAAAAAATTGGTCATAATTCACAACATGCATTTTGTACTGCACAGGTGGAAATTGAGGCATCACCTAAGAACGAAAAAGTATTTGAGAAAATAGAGAATAATTCAATTATTGAGAACGAAGATGAATGGCGTCAAAAATACAAGAATCAGAAAGACCAAGAAATTGTACTGCCGTCAATTAATGAATTTCCAAACCACTTCAGATCATATTTGGATTTAATCAATGATGAACTATCCAGTGCCTGCAGACTGGTTGTAAATGCGGTACGCTGGAGAACTAATACACTTGGCCCGCATAATCCAATCAGCACAAGGGGTTTGTTTTGGTCAAGGGATAAAGAGTTTTGGCATCCAGCACCATCATCGCTTTCACTAAGACTTCTCATTCATTCATCAGGTGTATATATTTCTGAGGATGCAGAAGCAGATGTAAAAGAAATCATAATAAGCGATACTCAAGAGCCTGTGCATCATGAACTATTTAGAGAGGCCTGGGAGCAAAGAAATGGAAATGCAAGAAGCTCATTGATTACAGGACTTTCCGCACTTGAAGTGGCGATTAAGACAACGATAAGTACACTTATTCCAAATACCTCTTGGTTAGTCGAGAATATTCCTAGCCCTCCAGTGTCTAGGTTATTAATTGAATATGTTCCAAAATTGCCGGCGATGAACACCGTAGATGGAAAGGTTCTTCCTCCGCCAAGATCAATAATGGCATTAATCAAAAAAGCAGTAACTATTAGAAATCAGATTACCCATATAGGCGGCAAACCTCCAGATTATGAAACGCTGGATCAAATATTGGAGGCAATACAAGATACGCTGTGGTTACTAGATTATTACAGTGGGCATTCATGGGCATACAATCATATTAGTGAAAGCACCAAGCATGAGATAAAAGGGTGATTTTTGAGCCCCCCCTGGCAATGGCGTAAACTCGGATATAACCGGCCATTCAAGAATCGACCTCTACGGTCGGGTATTGGCCTGTTTTTTGCTTTTAACAAAATTCGTCACCCTCTTTCCGGCGATATCCCCATAACTTACACAGACTGCCGATTACTGCCTCTAGCTGCCTCATAGCCGGAATGAAACAAGTGAGGAAAATAATCCCGGCTTCCTTACGCTTAAGAGCCAAATCCTAATTTTCTGGTGTTAACCCATACGCCAAGAGCGCGATGCGGATGCTGTGCCGCGTTCAACCAGCTTATAATACGTTGACCGATGAAGCCGATGACGTCGCAACCTTGCCGGCATTCAAGAATAAACTGGTTAAACCGCCAACTCAAAGACCAGTTGGAGAAATTTTACCCAACGAGCTGATGTTGGCTCGTTGCCTACCTTAACTACGCAACGCGAGCATTTTTGGCAATGGCCATCCAAACCGATAAAACAATAGCGTCCCTGGACCGCACGGCTATTCTGGCTGCCGGCGGACCTATCGTCGAATTGATAAAGGCGAGCTTTCCCCAGGCGCTGGCAATTTATGCGTTCGGCAGTTATCCGACGCCTGCCGCCCATGCCGGCAGCGATCTGGATTTGGCGGTATTGCTGCCTGGTTATGCCGATCCCCTGCAACTTTGGGAGTTATCCGGCCGGCTGGCCGATATTGCCGTTTGTCCGGTGGATTTGCTGGACATGCGGACAGCATCGACCGTCATGCAATACCAAATTCTGCAAACCGGCCGCCGTTTATGGGGACAAGAGCCGCAAACCGGTTTGTTCGAATGTTTCGTGCTTAGCGAAAAAACCGCATTGGATACCGCGCGCGCACTGTTACTGCAAGACATTCAAAACAGGGGGTCTGTATATGGCCGATGACGTGTTGCTCAACAAGGTAGCGACTATCGAACGTTGCGTGGCGCGCGCCCGTGAGGAATATTCAAGCGATCCGGACGGTTTCGCCTCCAACCTTACCCGCCAGGATGCGGCGATCCTGAATATTCAGCGCGCCTGCGAAGCGGCCTTGGATATCGGCCAGCACCTGATTCGCAGGGAAAAACTGGGCCTACCGCAAAGCGCCCGCGACGTGTTTGCCTTGCTTGCGGCCGCCGGTTGGATTGAGGCGGATTTAGCCGATGCGCTAAAACGCATGGTGGGTTTTCGTAACATTGCAGTGCATGATTACCAAAGTTTGCAATTACCAATTACCATTAATGTCATCGCATTGCATCTGGACGAGTTTTTACGCTTTTCCGCAGCCATTCTGCAAAAGGATGCCGCCGGTTAGCCAACCGCTGTCTCTGCCGCTTTCGACGGCCACCTGCGCGTCTGGAGCATCATCATTTGCCCGAGGCATTTAAAGAGTTTACCGAGGCTTATGCGACGCGTTGACTAAACAACTGAGGAACGGCCAATTGCACGTAGCGAAAGCCTCACGCACCTTGAACTTTGCGCCGGGTTGACGAAACGCCGACAGCGTTAGCGGTTCAGCCACTCCATGTACACCTGCACGCCTTGCTCGACGGTTTTGAATTGATACTCGCAACCGGCGGCCCGCAGCTTATCCAGATTCGCTTCGGTGAAACTTTGATAGCAACCTTTCAGGTGTTCGGGAAAAGGGATGTATTGGATTTGGCCGCGCCGGTGAAATTTGATCACCGCGTTGGCGACGTCATTGAAGGTCTGGCTGCGGCCGGTACCGCAATTGAATATACCGGATACGTGCGGATTGTCCAGAAACCACAGATTGATATCGACCACGTCGCCGACGTAGACGAAATCGCGGCGTTGTTCGCCGTCGCCGTAACCGTCGCAACCTTCGAACAAGCGCAGATTGTCGGAGTCCTTGATTTGATTATTCAAGTGAAACGCCACGCTGGCCATGCTGCCCTTGTGGGCTTCGCGCGGGCCGTAGACATTAAAATAACGCAGGCCCACCACTTGCGCGGTCAGTTTAGGCAGATGCCGGCGCAGGTATTGGTCGAACTGAAATTTGGAATAACCGTACACATTTAGCGGACCTTCGTAAGCCGGTTCTTCCTTAAAGGTCAAATCCGAACCGTAAGTGGCGGCGCTGGAGGCGTAAATAAAGGGGATTTTGTGGCTTTGGCAATAATGAAACAGCACCTTGCTGTATTCGTAATTGTTCTCCATCATGTAGCGGCCGTCCCACTCGGTGGTGGTCGAACATGCGCCTTGATGGAAAATGGCCTCTATGGTTTCGGCGGGAAATGCACCCTGCCGGATTTTCTCCAGAAAGGCGCTTCTGTCCATGTAATCGGCGATCCGGCAATCGACCAGATTTTTGTATTTGACCCCATTGGCCAAATGGTCGACTACCAGAATCTCATCGTAACCGCGGGCGTTCAAACCCAGTACCAGATTGCTACCGATAAACCCGGCACCACCGGTTACGATGATCATGGAATTATTCCGAGACGATTTTAATCGGCAGAGTAACCACTACATCGGTATGCAGATTGATAGCGATGTCGTATGTGCCGACTTGGCGAATCACGCCGTTCGGCATGCGCACTTCGCTTTTTTCAACCTTAACGCCCGCCGCGGTAATGGCTTCGGCAATGGTATGAGTACCGACGGAACCGAACAAGCGGCCTTCGTCGCCGGTTTTGTGAGCGATGGTTACGCTCAATTTGCCGATGGCTTCGCCACGCGCGTTAGCGGCGGCCAGTTTCTCGGCGGCTTGTTTTTCCAACTCGGCGCGACGCTCTTCGAATTCCTTGATTTTGGCGGCGGTGGCTTTGGCGGCCTTACCTTGCGGAATCAAAAAGTTTCTGCCGTAACCTGCCTTAATGGTGACTCTGTCGCCCAAGTTGCCCAGGTTTGCTATTTTCTCAAGAAGAATGACTTCCATCTTTACTTACCTCGTTAATCGACCTATGTCGAAATGATGACCGCGTTTAGCCGGCCGTTGTATTTGAAATTTTATTACGTAAGTTCAACCAGTTATCGATCAAGCCAACGACGGCTATGATCGCCATCACGTGCGGAATGATCACCAACGTCAGGTACAGAAACGGCACCATGAACCGGCTGCCTTTCATGACCGCGAAACAAGCATGCAGTACGGCGGTACCGATAAAGGTATACAGCACGAACAGCACCAGCAGCATGTTCCAGCAAACCTCGGCCAGCGCGCCGGACGATAAAGCGGCTACCGCAATCAATAGCATCGTGGCCACCGCCAGCTGAGCGTGGCCTTTCATGGCCAAAAACTCGGTTCTGAATCCGCCCGGATTGTAAAGCGCCGCCTGCCACCATCTGGCCAGGAACAAGCCGAACAACAAGCCGTACACACTGCCGGCGGCAATAGCCCCGGTCATGAAATGGGCAAAAGCTTGCGCCGATTGCTTGATTTGTTCGATAGGCACATCCGGTTTCGCGTCCAACATAGGTTGCATCATCACCGATAACACCCCACCCCAGACTTGGGCCGGTTGCGGTTGATAGGCGTAGAAAGCCAACACGGCCGCCACGCCCAGCAACACGGCAATCTCTATCGCCACCGCCAGATTTCTACCTTCGCGCAGCACTATGGAGATCAGCCAAACCGGCGTCCACAACACCACGCCGTACAACAAGGCGAATTGATAACCGATTTTCAAGAACACGCTGAGTATAGCCGCCGCCAAACAGGCGCACACCAGCACATACAAACCTTCTTTACCGCCCCTACGCAAAGTGACCAATGCGACCGAAGCCGAACTTACGATACTTGCCGGAGGAAATTTCAATGACAGCAATGCAAAGGCAGCCGCAACCGTCATGGCTTGCAGACGGCCTTTCATGATGTAGGCTGCCAAAAACTGCACGACCGCTCTCCGGCTTACCTTAAATTATTTGTGCGCGTCGCAGAACGGCAGCAGCGCCAGAAAACGGGCCTGTTTAATAGCCGACGTCAACTGTCTTTGATATTTTGCGCTAGTGCCGGTGATGCGGCTGGGAATGATTTTGCCGGTTTCGGTGATGTATTCGCTCAGCAAATCCAGATCTTTATAATCGATCACGGTTGCATCTTCACCGCTGAAGCGGCAGCCTTTTTTACGTCTGATATTGTTACGTGCCATATTAATTCTCTTGATTTAAAAAGTTTATTCGGAATCCGCTTCGGTTTCGCTTGCAACTTCTTCCACAACGTCCGCTTCTTCAGTCTCTTCTTCAACTTCTTTTACGCGGTTGCTGGTTTTTTGACCGTCGTTACCGCTGGTGGCAATGGCGGAAGGCGCGGTAACGGCTTCTTTTTGCAGCAAGGTTTGGCTGCGCAGAATCGCATCGTTAAAGCGGAAACCCGCTTCCAATTCTTCAAGAGTGGCTTGATCGCATTCGATATTCATCAACACATAGTGTGCTTTATGAATTTTTTTGATAGGGTAAGCTAAATGTCTACGGCCCCAGTCTTCCAGACGGTGGATTTTACCTGCAGCCTCTTCGATGGTGGTTTTGTAACGTTCTATCATGGCAGGCACCTGAGCGCTTTGATCAGGGTGTACCAAGAAGACGATTTCATAATGACGCATGATTTCTCCTTACGGTTCAAAAAGCCTCCCGCTCGGACGAGCAGTGAAGCAAGGATTCGGGATGGAATATCCCAAAAACAGACCATTATAAAATCAGGCAAGATTCTTGCAAACTTATTTTTCAACCGCTGCCGGCTTTGCGGCGGCGGGCGCCGTCAAAACGCCAGCCGCTCCATTAAATAACACAGGCAATCCTGCCGAATCACCCGTTCATTCAGGGTCAACATCGACGGCATGGTAGGCCTGGTAATTTGTAATTGGCCGTCCGCCAACCTAAAAAACTTTTCGGTAATCGGCTGTCCATCATTATCTCGCGCCAGCAGCGGCATTCGGGCGCCCCTGACCTTACCGAATACCGTTCCCGCTTGAATTTCGGTGAAATTCAAGCGTTCCAAGTCCCGATCCAGCGACAAATCCGCGGCGGCGTCGTTAAAACCGAAAGCGACATGCTCGTCTATGGTCACCTGCGCCACGGTGTGATAAATATCGACATCCTGCTTGGCTACCGGGTGAGCTGGAAACGCCTGCAAATGCAGGCAACTATCGATAAACTGAAAAGCGTGCTCAACGCCGTGCGGTTGGTCCGGGCGCCCGCATTCCAGGGTCACCGCCGGACAGAGTTCCGCAAAAGCCGCCGATTGCACACCCTTGGGATGGGTAAAATGCACCATCAAACGGCCGAACAGCGCCCCCAGATGCAGGAAATCATCCTCCAGCTTGTTAATGCAGGCATAGTGCGGGTTGAGCCCGGTATTGTTATGCACATCGATACTGGCGAATAACTCGCGCGCCCGCATCGCATCGCAAATCTGTTGCGTCCAGACCGTTTCCGGCGAATCGGGCAGCGGCGTACCCGGCCAGATGCGATTGAAATCCGGTTGACGATCCAGCCGCCGCAGATTAAAACGCGCCGCTTGGGTATTACCGAAAAACAGACTCAAATTTCTCGGCAGCAGTTGGTTACGATATTTCCGCAACAGCATTTGCAGCGCCAGAAAACCGGTCGGCTCGTTACCGTGCAACAACACCGACACGAACAGCGTATCCGAACGCTTGCCGGGCAAATGAAACAAGGCCGGCTCCGGTATCAGCGTGTAAAGCTGCTCGACGGCAATATCCAGCAGGCCTTCGGGCAAAATATCAAATTGTTTAAGCACTGGGTTGGCGGTCTGATTCGTTTGAATATTAAAAAATAACCTTAAAGCTATTTTATCGCTAAAAATCCGCTATCGTGGCGGGAAAGACGAAACGGTCCATTCATTCCCGACTTGTCCGCTTATTGCATGGGAAACGGCAACACATCCGTCCAGCTGCTGTCGCCGGCCGCGGCATCGCTATCCGGCAAGCTGCCGTCATCCCAGCCGCCGCCCAAGGCCTTGACCAGTTGCACCGAGTAACTCAGCCGTTCGCCCAATACCGCAATCGACGATTTTTCATTCGTCAACGCCGCCGCTTGCGCGGTCATGACGTTCAAATAGCTCACCGTGCCGGCCTTATATTGGTTCTCGGTAATGGTCAATGCGGACCGGGCGGATTGAACCGCCTTGTCGAGCACCAACTGCTCTTCCTGTAGTGTTCGCAAGGCGGACAAACTGTCCTCCACCTCCTGAAAGCCGGTCAACACGGCTTGCCGATATTGGGCAACGCTGACATCGAAACTGTCGACAGCCTGCTTCAGCTGGGCATTTTTGGCACCGCCGTCCAGCAAGGTCCAGGCCGCGGCGGCCGGGCCCAAGGCCCAATAGCGGCTGGCCATGGAAAACAGTTTGGATAGATTGACGGTTTGAAAGCCGTTGGTGGCTGACAAGGTCAGACTGGGAAAATAAGCGGCTTTGGCCACGCCGATTTTGGCATTGGCGGCGGCCACCAAGCGCTCGGCATTGGCGATATCCGGCCGGCGCTCCAATAAGGTCGACGGCACCCCCACCGGAATTTGCGGCAAGCTGCCTGGGAGCTGTTCGGTACGCGGCAAATTCAATTCCGCCGGCGATTTGCCGATCAACACCGCCAAGGCATGCTCCATTTGCGAACGCGACACCCCCACATCGATGGCTTGCCCCCGGGCCGCTTCCAGTTGCGCCTCCGCCTGCAACACATCGTTGCGCGCCGCCACGCCGGCCGCGTAACGGTTGCGGGTAATATCCAGGGTCTTTTGATAAGCGGCCACGGTTTTTTCCAGTAACTGCTGTTGGGCATCCAAGGCCCGCAACTGAAAATAATCCTGCGCCAAAGCGGCCTGGGTGGAAAGCCGCAAGGCCTGCAAGGTGGCGGCGCTGGCTTGGGCGCTACTGGTATCGGCTTCCACCTGGCGGCGCACGCTACCCCACAAATCCGGCTCCCAGGCGATGTTCAACGCCGTACCGAACAGATTGCGGATACCGGATACCGCCACACTCTGCCCGCTGGCCGCCTTGAAGCGGTTGACGCTGCCGGTGACCCCGGCCGTCGGCAGATAAGCCGCGCGCGCCGATTGCACCAAATGCTGGGCCTGCCGGTACTGAGCTTCGGCCGCGACCAAAGACTGGTTGCCGCCGGCAACCTGCTCCTGCAAGGCGTTTAGTTGCGCATCGCCGAAAATTTCCCACCACTTGCCGGGCAGACTATCGTCTCGGGGTTGCGCCTGTTTCCAACCTTTCATTTCCTTGAATTCGGCGGGCACGACCGCTTGCGGCCGTACATAGTCCGGGCCCATGGTGCAACCTGCCAGCAGCACCTGCAAAAACGACAAGGCTAATACGCGCATCGGCATCAACTTTATCATCGGTTTAAATGGCGCGAACGGCATGCCTGCCCTTAAACCAATGCCGGCTGGCGAGACTGAGCCGGTCCAGATACAAATACACCACCGGCGTGGTATACAACGTCAATAACTGACTGACCAACAAGCCGCCGACGATGGAAATCCCCAGCGGCTGCCGGAATTCGGCGCCGTAGCCGGAGGCCATCGCCAAGGGTAACGCGCCCAGCATGGCCGCCAAGGTGGTCATCATGATGGGGCGAAAACGCAACAAACAGGCCTGAAAGATGGCCTCTTCGCTGCCAAGGCCTTGCTCCCGCTCGGCCTGGAGGGCGAAATCTATCATCATGATGGCGTTCTTTTTAACGATACCGATCAGCAAAATCACGCCGATCAAGGCAATGATGCTGAATTCGGTATCGCAGACCATCAGCGCCAAAATGGCCCCCATTCCGGCCGACGGCAAGCTGGACAAGATCGTCAGCGGGTGAATGTAACTTTCGTACAGCACGCCCAACACGATGTAAATGGTTGCCAGGGCCGCCGCGATCAGCCAGGGTTGATTGCTCAACGATTCCTGAAAGGCCTTGGCGCTGCCTTGAAAACTGCCGCGCAGGGTATTCGGCGCACCGATCTTTTTCATACTGTCTTCGATCAATTGGGTGGCATCCGATAACGACACGCCCGGCTTAAGGTTAAAAGACAAGGTGGCGGCGGCGAATTGTCCCTGATGGTTCACGGTCAACGGCGCATTTGTGGATTGAAAACCGGCCAGCGCCGCCAAGGGAATTTGGGCCGTCGAATTTTGCCCGCCGACGCCGGCGGCCGGGCTGACATACAGTTGATTCAATACCCGCGAATTCTGCCAATATTCCGGCGCCAATTCCATGATCACATGGTATTGGTTGAGCGGATTATAAATAACCGACACCTGCCGCTGCCCGAAAGCGTTGTTCAAAGCCGTATCGATGGCCGCCTGACTGATGCCGTAACGGGCGGCTTTGTCGCGGTCCACCCGTAGCGAAACTTGCTGGCCCTTATCCTGTTGGTCGCTATTCACATCGAGCAACTCCGGCCGGGCTTGCAGGGCGGCCAGAATTTTGGGGGTCCACTCCCGCAAATCGTCCAGATTTTCGGTTACCAAGGTAAATTGGTACAGCGCCGCCGAAGAACGGCCGCCGATGCGCAAATCCTGTATCGGCTGCAAAAATAAGCTGGCGCCCGGCTCGTTGGCAAGTTCTTTCCGCAAGCGCTTCATGATAGCGTCGATTGAATCCCGGCGCAGTTCGGGTTCCCGCAATACCGCAAAAATGCGGCCGGTATTGCTGTTTTGCCCGCCGCCGGCAAAGCCGACCACCGAGGTAACCTCCGGGTCTTTTTGCAAAATATCCGCAAACTCGAGCAATTTCTTCTGCATGGCCTGAAAGGAGATACTCTGATCGGCCTGAATGCTGCCGGCCAGCCTGCCGTTGTCCTGCACCGGAAAAAAACCCTTCGGCACGATGGCGTACAAATACACGTTCAAGGCAATGCAGACCAACAAAATCGCCAGCATCAGCGGCGCATGCCGCAAAGCCCAATGCAAACTGACCCGGTAACCGCCCTGGACCCATGCAAACACCCTCTCCAAACCGCGCGCCAGGCGCCCCGGCCGATTCAATTGCGCCGGTTTTAACCAGCGCGCGCACAGCATGGGCGTGACGGTCAGAGACACCAGCAGCGACACCAAAACGGCCGCGGACAAGGTAACGGCAAACTCGCGAAACAACCGGCCGACAATGCCGCCCATCAATAGAATCGGAATGAACACGGCCACCAATGACAGACTCATCGACACCACGGTAAACCCCACTTCGCGGGCGCCGTGCAGCGCGGCCTGAAATGGGGTTTGGCCTTTTTCAATATGCCGGCTGATGTTTTCCAGCACCACGATGGCATCGTCGACCACGAAGCCGGTGGCGATGGTCAGCGCCATCAGGGACAGGTTATCCAGACTGTAACCGCATAAATACATAATCCCGCAGGCACCCAACAAGGATACCGGCACCGCAATGATGGGAATCAGCGCCGACTGCAATTTGCGCAAAAACAGCAGTATCACCATGATCACCAATGCTATGGCGATCAGCAAACTGCGCTCTACCTCGTCGACCGAAGCGCGGATGGTCAGCGACCTGTCCACCGCCACGGATAACGTCATGGCATTGGGCAACAGTGCCTGCAATCGCGGCAGCATGGCCTTGACCCTTTCCACGGTTTCGATGATGTTGGAGCCGGGTTGTTTATTTAGAATCAGCAATACGGAATTGCGGCCGTTCCTGACCCCGGCATTGCGGACGTCTTCCACCGAATCCACCGCCTCGCCCAGATCGGCGACCCGGATCGGCGCGCCGTTGCGGTAAGCTACGATCAGCGGATTGTAATCGGCCGCCCGTTTGACCTGATCGTTGGCCTGAATTTGCCAATGCCGGCCCTGCTCTTCAATGGCGCCCTTGGGACTGTTGACATTGGCGGCGACGATGGCTCCACGCACATCTTCCAGGCTCAGCTGATATTTGGCCAGCATATGGGGATTCAACTCCACCCGTACCGCCGGCAGCGAACTGCCGCCCACCCTGACCTGGCCGATGCCGTCGATTTGGGCGATTTTTTGCGCCAAAATCGTGGAGGCGGCATCGTACATTTGCCCGCGATCGAGGATATCGGAGGTGAGGGATAAAATCAGAATCGGCGAATCGGACGGATTGACCTTGCGGTATACCGGCCGGCTGGGCAATTCGGCGGGCAACAAACGGCTGGAGGCATTGATGGCGGCCTGCACGTCCCGCGCCGCGCCGTCGATGTCGCGGTCCAGATCGAATTGCAGGGTAATGCCCGTCGTCCCGGCGGAACTGGCGGAAGTCATTTCGGCGATGCCGGCAATCCGGCCCAGCGAGCGCTCCAACGGCGTGGCAATGGTGGCGGCCATGGTTTCCGGGCTGGCGCCGGGCAAGCCGGCCGACACCGAAATGGTCGGAAAATCCACCTGCGGCAACGGCGCCACCGGCAACTGCACAAAGGCCATCACGCCGGCCAATGCCAAACCGATGGTCAGCAGGGTGGTTGCTACCGGGCGCCGAATAAACAAAGCCGAGAAACTCATATCGTCCCGGCGTCGCCGGCCCATCCGGCGCGCCAGCGCCGCGACAGATCGTCCAGAGCCAAATAAATCACAGGCGTGGTATACAGCGTCAACAGTTGGCTGAATAGCAATCCGCCGACCATGGCGATTCCCAAGGGATGCCGCAGCTCGGAACCGGCCCCGGAACCCAACATCAAAGGCAGGGCGCCGAGCATGGCCGACAAGGTGGTCATCAAGATCGGCCGGAAACGCAACAGGCAGGCTTGGTAAATGGCCTTGCGCGGCGGCAGGCCTTGTTTGCGCTCGGCCTCCAGCGCAAAATCGATCATCATAATGGCGTTTTTCTTGACGATACCGATCAACAATATGATACCTATCACGGCGATGATGCTCAGGTCCTTACCGGCCGCCATCAGCGCCAACAATGCCCCCACGCCCGCCGACGGCAAGGTCGACAATATCGTCAACGGATGGATATAGCTTTCGTACAGCACGCCCAACACGATATAAACCGTGACGATGGCGGCCAGAATCAACCACAAGGTGTTGTTCAGCGAGGCATTGAAAGCCAGCGCCGCGCCCTGATACTCGGCTTGCACGCCGATCGGCAAACCGATGTCCCGCTTGGCCGTCTCGATGGCGCCGACCGCATCGCCGAGCGAAGCGCCGGACGCCAGATTGAACGAAACCGTCGCCGCCGGAAATTGGTCCAAATGCCCCATGACCAGCGGCGCCATCCGCTCGGATACGCTGGCAACCGCCGACAGCGGCACCAAGCTGCCGTCCGTGCCGGGAATACGCAATTCTTGAATGCCCGCCAGACCGTTCCCGCTGTCCGGACTGGCTTCCAGCACCACCCGGTATTGGTTGGACTGGGTAAAAATGGTAGACACCAAGCGTTGGCCGTAGGCGTTATACAAAGCATTATCGATGGCCGCGGCGGACACGCCCATCCGGCTGGCGGTGGCGCGGTCGATATTCACATACAATTGCAGCCCCTGGTCTTGCATGTCGCTGGCCACATCGCTGAGCTGCGGCAATTCGCGCAACCGAGCCACCAACCGTTGCGTCCAAGCGCTGAGTTCGCTCCAATCCACGGTTTGCAGCGTAAACTGATACTGAGTGCGGCTGACCTGGCTTTCCAAGGTCATGTCCTGCACCGCCTGTAAATAAATGTCGATGCCGGACAGTTTCGCCAATTGCACCCGCAAGCGCCGGATCACGGCCTCGGCGCTGTCTTCGCGTTGGGCATGCGGTTTCAGGTTGATCAGGAAGCGGCCGCTGTTCAGGGTCGGATTGGTACCGTCGACACCGATAAACGACGACAAACTGGCCACCGCCGGATCGGCCAGAATGGCTTCGGCCAGTTTGGCCTGCCGTTCGGCCATGGCGGCGAACGAGATACTGGGCGGCGCTTCGGAAATGCCCTGTATCAACCCGGTATCCTGCAGCGGAAAAAAACCTTTCGGGATGACGGCATACAGCGCCACGGTGAACAGCAAGGTGGCGGCGGCCACCAGCAAGGTCAGACGCCGGCGATTCAATACCCACTCCAGGCTGCGGCCGTAAACGGCAATCACCCGCGCATACCAACCGCCGGCATCGGTCTGTTCGGGCGTTCGGCGCAGCATTCTCGCGCACATCATCGGCGTCAGCGTCAGCGAGATAATGGCGGAAAGCAAAATCGCCACGGCCAGCGTGACGGCGAACTCCCGGAACAGGCGGCCGACCACGTCGCCCATGAATAGCAGCGGAATCAATACCGCCACCAGGGAGACCGTCAGCGAAATAATGGTAAAACCGATTTGTTGCGAACCTTTCAATGCCGCTTGTAAAGGCGGTTCGCCGCGCTCCCGGTAACGGGAAATATTCTCGATCACCACAATGGCATCGTCCACCACAAAGCCGCTGGCGATGGTCAAGGCCATCAGCGTCAGATTATTAATACTGAACCCGGCCAAATACATCACCGCAAAGGTGCCGATCAGGGATAGCGGCACGGCGACGGCTGGAATCGCCGTCGCCGCCGGGTTGCGCAGAAACAGGAAAATCACCATGACCACCAGCGCCACCGCCAGCATTAATTCGAATTGCACGTCCCTCACCGAGGCACGAATGGTCACGGTGCGGTCCGTTAGCGGCGCCACGTCGACGGCGCCGGGCAGCGAAGCCTGTATGCTCGGCAACATCCGTTTAATGCGGTCGGCCACCTCGATCACATTGGCGCCGGGCTGGCGCTGAATATTGACGATCACCGCCGCGGCATTATTGGCCCAGGCGGCCAGCCGCGCGTTTTCGTTGGCCTGCACCGCCTTCGCCACCGCCGACAGTTTTACCGGCGCGCCGTTGCGGTAGGCGATAATCAAGTCTTCGTATTCCGCCGCGCCGCGCAGTTGATCGTTATTATCGATGATGGCGGAACGCGCCGGGCCGTCGAACATGCCCTTGGGCTGATTGACATTGGCGGCCGCAATGGCGGTACGCAAGTCTTCCAGGCTCAAGCCATAAGCCGCCAAGGCTTTTTGATTGGCCTGGATCCGCACGGCCGGGCGCTGGCCGCCGCTGATGCCGACCAATCCGACGCCGGGTAGTTGGGCGATTTTTTGCGCCAGACGGGTATCGACCAGATCCTCGACCTGTGTCAGGGCCATGCTGGGCGACGTGACGGCCAAAGTCAAAATCGGCGCATCGGCCGGGTTGATCTTGTTATAGATCGGCGGCATCGGCAAGTCGTCCGGTAAAAAGTTAGCGGCGGCATTGATGGCGGCCTGCACCGTTTGTTCGGCGACATCCATTGCCAACGCCAAATTAAACTGCAAGGTAATCACCGAAGCCCCGCCGGAGCTGGCGGATGTCATCTGCTTCAGCCCGGGCATTTGGCCGAATTGCCTTTCCAGCGGGGCGGTAACCACCGAGGTCATCACCTCCGGGCTGGCTCCGGGATACAGCGTTACCACCTGTATGGTGGGATAATCGACCTGCGGTAGGGCCGAGATCGGCAGCAAGCGATAGGCCAGGATACCGACCAACAGCAACGCCACCATTAACAGCGAGGTGGCGACGGGCCTTAGAATAAAAATGCGCGACGGGTTGAAGTCCTGCCTGGATGGGGTTTCCGCGGCCATACTCAGGCAGGGTCCCGCCGATGCATCGTGCGGTCGTTTGCAACAGGCGCGCCGTCGGCCGGAATCACCTTGACTCGGCTACCCTCCCGCAGTTTGTCGGCACCGTCGACCACCACCTTTTGCCCCGGCGCTAGCCCTTCCAGTACCGCAACGGTTTCGGCCAGGCCGGGACCGAGTTTGACCGCGCTAACCGTGACGGTATTATCGTCCTTGACCACATATACAAAGCTGCCGGTGGCGCCTTGCTGGATGGCGGCGGTGGGCACCAACGTGGCCGAGGGCCAGTTGTCCAATTTCATCTTGATGTTGACGAACTGATTCGGAAACAAGGCCTTATCGGTATTTTCGAATTGCGCTTTTAGTTTAAAGGTACCGGTGGCAGGGTCGATTTGGTTATCCAGGGCCAGCAACTTGCCGTCGGCCAATTTTTGCCGGCCGGCCCTGTCATAGGCTTCGACGGGTAGCGTACCCGCGACATGCCAGCGCCGCATGACCGCCTGCACACTGTCTTCCGGCAAGGTAAACAACACGCTGATAGGCTGGAGCTGGGTAACCACCACCAAACCGTTGGCATCGTTGACATGCACCAGATTGCCCTGGTCGACCAAACGCAAACCCGCCCGCCCGCTCAGCGGCGCGGTGATTTTGGTATAACTCAACTGTATCTCTGCGTTTGCCACTTGAGCCCGGTCGACCTCTACCGTACCGCGGTATTGCTTGACCAGCGCCTCCTGCGTCGCGGTCTGCTGGGCGGCGATGGAGTCCTGTTCCAGCAGCATCCGGTACCGCTCCAGATCGATCTCGGCATTTTTCAGCAATGCCTCGTCATGCAGCAATTGCCCCTGGGCCTGCTGCAATTGCACCTGAAAAGCACGGGGATCGATTTCCGCCAGCACCTCGCCTTGCTTGACCTGCTGGCCCTCGCTAAAGGCCACCCGGATCAACTCCCCGTCCACCCGCGAATGCAGCGTGACTGTGCGTAGCGGCGTAACGGTGCCCAACCCGTTCAGATAAATCGGCATATCGCCCTGGGTGACGGGCGCAACAGCCACGGCCACCGGGTTTTGGTCGCGGTTTTCGGACGCTCGCTCCGCTCCTGCCTGTTCGGCGCGATGCGGCCAGCCGATGAAATAACCGGCCGCGGCGAGCAGCGTCAATACTATTACCGGGCCCCGCCAAGCCCATGCGCCGGCTTTGCTGGATGCC